>CAYOJT010000158.1:0-1445 GCA_964404365.1 uncultured Bacteriovoracaceae bacterium | reverse complement strand
TTTTTTTCAAATCTCCGATCGCTTCGTTTTTTTTCGTGTCGACGGTTTTAGAAAGTTGGTCGCTTGGAATGAGGGTGTCGGTGAGATCACCCTTTAAGAACTCAAGCCATTGCGGAAGTTCGTCCTTGAAGACCCGAAATTCAAGGGCCATGAAACCGACCGACGGCCGACCTTCACCCGTGGGCTGATAGTTCTCGTTTCGAACGAGGTCGAGTTCTTTACCGCGTTCCCAAGTCTTAATTCGGAATGGGCCGGTACCGACCGGATGTTCGTTTACCTGAAATTTTTCATCTCCATACGAAGCCACTGCTTCGCGAGCGACAGGGCCAGTAAAGTGCATTGCTAAGAAGTAGATGAGTTGTGGAAGGGGTTGAATCGCTTTGATTTGGATGGTGTAAGGCCCGGTCGCTTTAATTCCTGAAATTTCCTCTTTCTCAAACGCTTCAGCGATCTTCTCTTTAGGAAGAGCGCTTAGTTTTTTAGTAAACTCGTCAAACCCCTCGATTTTTCCCTCAAAGATCCATCGACCCTGCGATTCGACCATCGGGTGCGCAAGCCGCTTCATTCCGTAGACGAAGTCCGCTGCTAGTAGCTCGCGGCCCTTGCCTTCCGTCGCTTTAAAGCAGGGATCATTCTGATACAAAATTCCCTTCCGGATCGTAATCGTCGTCGTTTTTCCGTCCTTCGAAATGATGGGCATGGACTCCGCGAGCTGCGGGATCAGTCGATAATCCTTCGACGTCAGGTCATACGTGTAGAGTCGCTCGTAAATATGAGAGAGCGAGACCATGCTATCGCCATCGTACGCTCTCGCGGGATCGAGTGTGCGAATATCACCCGCTGTGGGAATCACTGCGGTCTGCGCATCGAATTTAGATTGGGTACAGGAACCGAGAAAAAGGACGAGTGGAATCAAAGCGAGAACGAAACGAAGTCGGTTCATGAGTACCCCTGAGAATGCTTCACGGAACTCTCAGGTTCTCGCGAAGGTTGTGTATGATCCTTAACAGCCTTCTTCTTCTCCTGCGAGTTCAGCTGCTAAAGAGTCAGAATCGATGGTGTCACATCCGCTGCCTTCGGCGATTGGTGCCTGCGGTGCACAGCGCTTCGAGTTTTCAGGACAGTTAATCCGAACGTGCATGTGATCAAAGTGGTTAGGCCAAGGGCGAAGGCGTCTTAAGATTTCAGTTGATTCAGCGTAGATGCCCTTCTCTTTTGTGTAATTACAAAATGCTTTCTTGATGACCGCGTCTACGAAGATGCGGCTCAGGATATTGCTAGAGTAGAGGAGTTGGAGAAATTGAAAGTTACGATCTAAGTCTAAATCTGCGCTGATCTTCCCGCCTGCGACGTAATTAATCTGCTTACCTTCGAGGAAAAAACCATCGGTCTGAGTGGGTTCGATTTCTTTACGATCGACTCGGTAATAGGAAACGTCAGCGTCG
>CAYOJT010000157.1:0-7421 GCA_964404365.1 uncultured Bacteriovoracaceae bacterium | reverse complement strand
CGAAGGAACTGAAGTGGAGCACACCGAATGTTCTTCAAAAGATCGCGCTCGCGGGACTATTCCGCGACTACTCGATGCAACTTCTCCCTGAGGAGACTCGCCGAAAACCAAGGTCAGAATTGAGCGCACACGAACAAACCCTCATTCATAACCATCCGGAAGGATCAGCTCAAACCTTAGAATCGATTCAAGCCCTGGGTAGCGATATCCTGCTTGCGATTCGGCAGCACCATGAAAGACTCGATGGCTCTGGTTATCCCAGGGGATTACGTGCGCGGAAAATTCTACCGCTGGCGATGATTCTAGCCGTAGCAGACACGTTCATAGAGGGTCTCTACGCCTCGAGCGCAAGAGACTCCGATCGAATCCATGCTCTGTTAAAGAATCTACTCTATACACACCGGAAATCTCTGCCGACACCCGCGATGATCGCGCTTACGCGAGTATTTAAAATAGACCTTGAAAATGAGGCCCAATCGACGTTTCTGCGCGGTGGCCTCAATATCGGCGGATAGCGACTGTCATCGTTCTATCTCCCTAGAGCTTTAGCTCGTGGTAAATTTCGCCACGAATTTTTCTCTATTTATTATTTAATTTTACTTTAATTTAAATGTGATTCTGCCATACTCATTATCTGGCCGTCCCCCGCACAGACGCACGTTTCGTCGCATTTGTTCCTAGGGAGGGGGATATACGTGACCGACACTCTATCACTCATTGAAATTCCTTTAGACGAGTTTATGAAAGCGCCCAAGCTTGGGCTCGAGGTTTACCTCAAACTTACTGAAACTTCACTCAGTGGCACGCCTTATGGTCGTTACGTCAAACTCGCGCATGGAGCGGACGATCTCGACGTTGAACGTGTGAAGGAATTAAAATCGCGCGGAATCGATCGACTCTATTTAAATCTTGAAGACCTCGATCGTTACATTAATTACGAAAGAACAATTTTGAGAGCGGCGACTCAAAGCCATAAGCTTGATCCGAGAAAGAAACTGAATCTCATCCGGACGACTTTAAACCACATTTTAAGGCGCGTATTTTCGAGCGCAACCTCCCCGATTCCGTTTTCGGCACTTCAGGATACACTGTTTAACTCACTGGAAATGCTCCAATCTCTGCCTCGTGGAGATCGACTGATCGATTGTTTGGATACACTTCCGGATGATCTTTATAACCACGCATCTTTGAACTCGATCATTTCGCTACTCGTTGCACGAGAATTAAACTGGGCCTCGCCGATTGTACTTCAAAAAGTCGCGCTTGCAGGCCTCTTCCATGATTTGGGTATGAAGAGTTTACCAGAGTCAGCGCGATGTACGCATCCAGGCTTTCTCGATTATCAGGGCCGGATCATCTACAACACTCATCCGGAAAAATCCGCCCAACTACTCGGACAAGTCGAAGGCATCAGTACGGACGTATTACTTTCCGTGCAGCAGCATCATGAACGGCTCGATGGTTCCGGATTCCCGAAAGGACTCAGTTCAGGAAACATTCAACCGCTCGCGCTCCTCATTGGAACTGTCGATCTCTTTTTAGAGGAATACTATTTACTTGAGTCGCGATCGCGACTGCGAATCGAAGCTATCTTAAGAGGAATCGCCGAAAATAAATCAAACGCGCTGCCAGGAGACGTAATCCTTGCCCTCTGTCGCGTATTCCAGGTCGAGCTCGACGATAAACTCATTCATGCCCTCGTCCGAGGCGGGCTCAACATCGGATCGCGCTAGAAATCAGAATTTAACTCCGAATGTAGCGACTACACCAAACACCGTTCCAAGATCCTGAGCGGTTGCTTGTGCCGTGTAGTTATAGAAATCACCTGGCATATAGAGGCCCATGTCGATTCCGATCGACGTGAATTCATCCCAGTTCAGCTTCGCACCCAAATCGAATTCCATGCCGAGACTCGTGCTTTGGTCGCTCGTCGCTGCGTTTGTTTCCATCGAGCGAGTCCAGGTGTTGAAGAAGTTACTTCCGGCTACAGCCGCTTCATCTGCAGTGGCAGTGATAAATCCGGTCGAGAAGACCCATTTATCCGCCGTGAGCGCCGCTCCGAGCATCGCATAGCGAGCATTCGTGATCGGGTTATCGTAGATCGAACGAACAGAACCCTCTGAAGAGGTGACGGTTGCAGTGCTGTTCGGATGGTTTGGTCCACCGAAGTTTCTAAACTGATAATTGAACATGATCATCCCGAGCTTATAGTTCGGGTTTAGGTAAGCAAACGACCACTTCGTAGGCGTAGTGGCTGTATCGTTTTTCTGACCGGGGACTTGTCCGAATTTTCCGAAGAGACTCCAAGAATCGCTCGCCTGAAACGAAAGCTCAGTCGCGACCGCAAACGAGCTGTACGGCGTGCCTTGTAAGCGACCCGTAAACACAGGAGCTTCAACACCGATGTTGAATTTCCCAGCGCGCTTTTTCATGTAAATGTCCCAGATGGTGTAGTTCAGACCACCGGCTGCGCCGTTCAACCACTTCACATCGCTCTGCGGACCCGCAATACGGCGTACGAAGTTCACGCCGCCTTCAAAGTCTTCATCGACGTTTTCGTACTTGAGTCCGATTTGGTATTCGGTAAGCGACATACCGCCCGTCAAGCTATCGCAAGCCTGACCCACACCGGCGACGTTTTTACATCCGCCCGCAACACCATTCCCCATGTTGTATTTCACAGTCGCTGGAATGAGCGAAAAGTTTCCAAATTTCGCGATCAAACGGAAGGTGTCACCGGTCGACTGATATCGATCCGTCAGACCATCGCCCGAGTGAGCGATAGCTCCGAGACCCCAGTGCTGGGGCGCGCGACCGACTTGGAGAAGACCGATGTCCGTATTGAACTCTGCCCAAAAACGCTGGGCGGTGATGGAAGAACCCGCTGAAGCCGTCGAGTTATAAAAGTGCTGATCCGAACGAGTGTTTCCGGGAAAATCAGATCCGTAAAAACCGGTGACCGGATTTCCGAGCCACCACTCGGTTTTGATCGAAACGTTATCGTTGATGATGGCTTTGGGTCTCAAACGCAGAAACAGAGTTTGGAACTGCGCTTTGTTCGAACCCGGATTTCGGATTTCATAACCTTGGTAGGTAGTCGTCGCATCGGCGTTCGTGTCCGGAGCGAATCCACTGATCATCGCCGCTTCGGTGCGGAACTGACCCGACCAGTCCAAATCAATGGCGAGCGCGGATTGGGTAAAAGCGAGAGCAACAACAAGGACGATCCATTTTTTCATCCGAAATCCTCTAAATCTTGGTTATGACAGGAGTTGTATAGATGAGCCCTCAGGCCGTCAACGAATTCAGGTGAGCGAAAAGAACGGAAAAGATGGAATTTAAACGCGCCGCGATAACAAACTTTTTTCAGCGCTACTCTAAAAAGCAGTGGATCGCGATTTCTGCGGTATTTCTGCTCGTTTTCGGAGGGATTTTTGCTTTTTATCTTTCAACGCTCTTTAACCAACTTGACCAGGCGTTCCGTAAGGAAAATGAATTCATCCCGACGCGGATTTATACGGACGTCGTCGAAATCGCTCCTCCGCTCCGTCGAGCGCAGGTCTTGGATCGACTAAAGGCACTCGGCTATATCCAACAGTCGATCGACGCGAACACGACACAAATTACGCAGCACACGCTCGATTATCCAGCGGATGTTCTCTTACCTCCGGCGGAACTCGAACTCACTCGCGCCCTCGAAAACAAACCGATTCGACTCGTCTTCGATGGAACGAAAGCGAACTCCACGCTCATCGGAATTCGTCGTCAGAATGAAACAGAGTGGGAAGGCATCCCGAAAATTTATCTAGAACCCGAACTCATCGCGACACTTTCGAAAAACGAACCAGAAGCAAAACGCGAGATCCGAAAACTGGTTCGCTTCGACGACATTCCCGCACCCATTTGGCAAGCAATTCTCTCGATTGAAGATCCACGCTACATGGAACACCAAGGCCTCGATCCCCGGGGAATCGCGCGCGCGTTTTGGGTGAATCTAAAAAGCCTTCGGCTCGCTCAAGGCGGATCGACGATTACCGCTCAGCTTGTAAAAAACTTAATGTCTCGAAGAACTCGAAATGTCTTTCTTAAGTTCAACGAACTTTTTTTGGCACTCATCCTAGAGACCCGGTACTCAAAGGAAGAAATTCTCGAGCGCTATCTGAATGAAGTTTACCTCGGACAGGTCGGCAGTTATGAGGTGCACGGCGTTTCAGAAGGCGCAAAACTCTTCTTCGGTAAGACGCTCGACGAAATGAATCTCGCAGAAACTGCCCTGATGGCGGGACTCATTCGCGGTCCGGGATATTACTCCCCCTATCGCCACAAAGATCGTGCGGTGGAACGCCAAGCGCTCGTTCTGAAAAAGATGGTGGAGGCTGGCTTTATCGCGGAAGACGAAGCTGCCATCGCCACAAAACAAACCGTACGTCTGGCACCTGCCCTTGCAGTCTCGAACAAAGCACCCTACTTCACCGATTACGTGAAAGCCGAAATGATTCGGCAGCTGAAGGATCGAATTACGGAACAGGATCTCGCCTCCGCAGGATTTCGTGTTTATACTACGCTCGATCCCTTCATCGCGCCGATCGCACAGAAGGCGATTTATGAGGGCGTAACTAGCCTCGAGAAAAAACTGAAACTTGATCCAGCCGCTCATCCAGAAGAACGACTGGAAGGCGCGCTCGCGACCGTCGATCACCGAACAGGTTATATCCGCGCGCTTGTGGGCGGAAAGAACTACAACGAAAGCACATTCAATCGCATTCTGAACATGAAACGCCAGGTCGGCTCGACGTTTAAGCCCCTCGTTTACTTAACCGCGTTTCTTCAAGGCGAGGATCCGAACGGGTTGGCCTACGGGCTAGGTTACCCTGTGGAAGATGCGCCATGGACTCTGATCTACGATCACCGGCGACAGAAATGGACTCCACGAAACTACGATAAAGAGTTCTTAGGCTGGATCCCACTCCGCACGGCTATGGCAAAATCCATTAACACCGTCGCAAGCCGGCTCGCCAACCAGGTGGGAATTCCGAGCGTCATCGAAACAGCGCGTGCGCTTGGGATCGAGAGCGAACTTCCCGAAGTCCCATCGCTCGCGCTCGGAACGCCAGAACTCTCTCCCGTCGAACTTTTAAGCGCGTATGCGACCATTGCGAATCATGGCGTTCAAGATGAGCTCACCGTGATTCGTGCGATCACTCAAACCGATGGTTCGATTTACGCAAAGTTCATCTATAGCCCGAAACAAGTTTTCCCAGCTCCACCCGTGGATCTCTTGATCGAGGGACTTAAACGAACCTTCATCGAAGGAACCGCCGCCTCTGCTTCAGCACTGGGATTTGATCGACCCGCAGCAGGGAAGACTGGAACCACCTCAAGTTATCGCGACGCTTGGTTTGCAGGTTTCACGCCCCACCTCACGACCGTCGTTTGGGTCGGCACCGATCAAAACAACGTCATGGTCGAAAAGGATCGCGATGAAGTTACCGATCCAAAAACAAAAAAATCAAAAAAACGGAAAGTTGAAATTACGGGCGCAAGCGGCGCACTCCCGATCTGGGTTTCCTTCATGAAGGAAGCACTCGATGGAACAGTGGCAGAACCATTCCCTGTGAGTGAAAATTTAACGCAGATTAAGATCGATAAAAAATCGGGGCACGAAGCGGAACACGACTGTCCCGAGTCTCAGGTTTCAGAAGAGTGGTATCAAAAGGATCACGAGCCAGGCGGGGGCGATACGTGTAACAACGACTACCCACCATCCGTCCGAGAAACTGAAAATTAAAATTCAGCCGCGAACTTCTGGAAGGATGGGCGCGAGCGCATCCGCTCGTACCATGCCCAGAGTTTTTCAAATCGCGCGAGATTCGTCGGTTCCTTCTTCGCGCGCTTCAAAACACCCAGCATCGGGAAAACATGAAGATCCGCAAGCGTCACTTCGTTTGAGACCAAGTAATCTCGCCTCTGCGCTCCACTCTGAATTTTATAAAGTGCGCGAACCAGCTGATCATCTAGTTCGACTTTTTCTTCATCGGTCAGTCTGTCGAATTTATGAACCCAGCGAGAAACCGCCGGTGAGAATTCCTCATCGCACCAAGCAGTCCAGGCGCGCACTCGCGCTCTGCGCTCAGGTTTTTTCGGCATGAGGGTTGGATGCTCAAACAGTTCATCCAAGTATTCCGTAATCACAGCCGATCCCATAAAATGAAGGTCGTTGTGTTTAAGAACCGGAACCTTTCCCTCTGGACTCAATTGAAGGAGTGCTTCTGAGGGTTTATTCAAATCCTCCTCGAGAATCGTATAGGGAAGTCTTTTCTCCTCAAGGACAAGCTTCACCCTCATCGTGAAGGGGCAACGCTTATTTCCATGAATGGCGATTTGACCTATTTTTTTCTTGAGTGCCCGATCAGTTGCGCCCGTAAGGTTCCCATCGACTCCACCCCGACCATCGAAAACGAAACAGTCACCCTTCCAGTGCGCGCCACCGGTTTCCTCTAGATACTTCAGGATCCCGCCTTCAAGCTGATAGACGTCTTTCAATCCGTACTGCAGTCCAAGCGCGGTCGCCTTTTCACAACGAATTCCGCCCGTACAGAACATCACGACCGTTTTATCCTTCAGGCGTTCCGCGTCCTGTTTTAGTTTTTCAGGAAACTGACGGAAAGTTGAAATTTCGTAATCTTCGGCGCCCTTAAAGGTTCCGTCCTTGATCTCGTAATCGTTTCGAGTATCGAGGAGGACCACTTCTTTCTTCTGGTCTAACCATTCTTTTAACTCTTTCGGATAGACGCGCTTTCCTGTGAAGTTCTCGGGATCGATGTCCGGCATTCCCATCGTAATGATTTCTTTTTTCACCTTCGCGAGCATGCGAGTAAAGGGAATGTGGCTCGAGCGTGACTCTTTCGGAACGATGTCGGAAAATTCAGGATGAGAGTTGAGGAAGGTGATGAATTCGCGAACCTTATTTTCAGGGCCCGCTACGAATCCGTTAATCCCTTCGTTTGCAAAAAGGATAGACCCCCTGAGATCCAGAGCATTGCATTTCGCCAAAAACGAATCGCGCTTCGCTTGAACATCTTTCAAACGAACGAATTTATAGAATGAGAGGTTCAAGATTGCGCTCTCAGCCTGCGGAACCGGACGTCGAGATGGGATAGGTGTGCTCATGAATGGGCGTTATTTCTCAATAATACGCCCGTTTTTCAAGCCTCTATTGAGATGAACCGCGCTCGCCCCAGGAGCTCAATGACCTGTGTTTTGGGACATTTTGTCCAATTTATTCAGCCCGATACTTCAGGATTTTTTCGGCCAGGGGATCCTTCGAGGCATCCTCTAAAAGGGTCGGATATTTATCGACCCGGTAGCTGCGATTTTCGACCGCCTCGAGCGCATATCCAAAGTCTCGAACAGCAGCTCCA
>CAYOJT010000156.1:4790-7443 GCA_964404365.1 uncultured Bacteriovoracaceae bacterium | reverse complement strand
AGCTTTCGAATGTTTTCTTAAGATTTCACTGATGCGCGATTGATGATGGAGATCGAGTTGAGTAACTGACTCATCTAAAAAAACCACTCGTGGATTTTGATAAAAAGCCCGAGCGAGTGCTACTCTTTGACGCTCACCACTCGATAAAGAATGGATCTTCCGATCTCGATATTCCCATGCACCGAGCTCCCTCATCACCGACTCGAGCTTCTCTTCTCCAGATTCCTGGAGAGCAAACGCGCGTGGATAATCTCCAAGCTTTACCGCTTCGCGTGCCGTGATTGGAAAATCCGAATCGAACTCCGACCCCACATAGGTCACAATTCGGGATCGTGAACGCGGATCAAAATGGAGCAAGTTCTTCGAATCTAAAGATACCGTGCCTGAGTCAAAGGGCAGCACGGCCGAAAGCGCTTTCAAGAGCGTCGATTTCCCTGAGCCGTTAGGTCCAACAAGCCCAATCACTTCGCCCGGACGAATTTCGAGGTTTACGTTACTCAGAATTTTTCGATTGCCGCGTGAGAGTGAAACTTGCTTTGCCTGTAAGATCGTCATTCGCGTGCTCTCGCTTTCAGCATAAAAAACAGAAAAAGAGGTGCGCCAATCAGAGAAGTAACGACTCCCACCGGGAGCTCATAGGGTTTCGCGATAACACGCGCAAGAAGATCCGAAAATACGAGTATTCCTCCACCGAGAATCGCAGAAAGTGGAAAAACAAATCGGTGGGTAGAACTCGATAATCTGCGAACGAGATGCGGGGTTAAAAGCCCCACAAAACCGATCATTCCCGCGCCGCTCACCGAGAGACCTGTTAAAACCGAACTCAAGAACACGGCCTCGTTTCGTACTTTCGTGATATTCACTCCGACCGATATCGCAGTCTCATCTCCCATGAGAAGAGCATCATACGCCCTAGCGCTGTAGAGCAGACGAAAAGTAATCACGACGACAAGGCCTAAAAGAATAAGAGCACTATCGGTCCGCGCGCGTGAGAGATCTCCTAATAACCAGGTCAACGCGCCTTGAATACCGGATGGATCCGCAAGCGCCATCCACACCGCAACCAGGCTCGAACCGACGAAGCTCAACATGACGCCGGATAGAAGGAGTGCGCTCTTTGAGAGACGATTTCGAGATGCAAGGAACGCAAGGAGAAGCGCGAAAACCAATCCGCCCAAGAATGCAGTAGGCGAAAATCCGTAATAGCTCGCACCGACTCCGAGGGTCGCTCCAATCACAGCTCCAAGCGCAGAGCCGCTCGAGATCCCCAGAGTATAGGGCTCGCAAAGGGGGTTGCCGAATAGCGCCTGAAGGAGTGCACCTGAAAGAGCGAGCGCAGCACCAACTCCTAACGCTAAAATGACTCGGGGGAGCCTAAGTGAAAAAATATCTTCACTCGAGAGTTCGGACGCACCAAACTTAAGCGAGAAAAAAATCGATAAGAGGACCACGAGCGAAATCCAAATCCATTTCGTGGACGACTTTAACTTCTGAGCTTCACTCATGGGTGGACCGCTTTTCAAATTCGAGACTTTTTTCGAGAGCATCTATTCCTTGGACCAAACGAAGTCCAGGTCGCATTAACTCATCGCTTATTAAAATACGCACACGGTCGTTCTTTACGGCGCTCAACTTTGGATACGCATTCCACAGCGAGCGCATGCGCTCGTTGGACTTAGCATCATTCTTCATCGCCAAGATCAGGATTGTATCTGGATTTTTAGCGAGCACGGATTCGATTGAAAGGCGCGGGTAGGTGGAGGTCGGAGACTCGACCACGTTCTCGAAGCGCATCTTCTGGAACAGATCCTGGAGGTACGTTTTCCTTCCCATGACGACGAGCGGATCCGCTGAGACTTGTACGAGGATCTTTCGGGAATTCAACTTCTCTGCTCCCGCATACTTTGCTTCGAGATTCTTCAATCGAGCAATCAGTGGTTTTAATTTTTCTTCAGCCTGCTCAGATCTTCCAAGCGCAGCGGCCACATCCCGCATCCCACGAATCATCTCCTCGATCGAAGAAGAGCCCACAAGAACAACGGGAACCTTTTTACTTCGAAAAAGCTCGATCTGATCTTTTGAATTTCCGTCCTGACTCGCAAGCACGAGTGTAGGTTTTAGGCTCATCGCGACTTCAAAATTAATGCGATAATATGGACCAATATTTTTCTTCTTTTCGATACCGGCCGGATAGTCCGTGTATTCCGTTATGCCCACAATCGGATCCAAGCCGATAAGTTCGGCGGCCCATTCCGCGAGCGCTGGCGAAAGGGGTAAAACGCGAAGGGGGGCATCTCCCGCATGAGCGACGGTACCTGCTGCAAGCAGAAGGAGGAGGCTAAAAACCCTTTTGGCGATTTTCAAGGAGTGCCGTGAGATTCGATTCATGTCGATAGATCACCAATAATACCATTGCTACAAAGGAAACGATGTAGGGGCCGAGCGGGTAAAAAATCAAATGAACGGAAAGCGCAATGAGTAGGCCTGTTAAACTGGAAATCGCACCCACTCGCGATGCTAAGAAGGCGACACCGAAAGAAAGCGCTCCGACAAGGCCCGACCACGGCGCTAAGAAACTAATCGCCACAAAGGTCGTCGCCACGCCCTTTCCACCCTTAAACTTAAGCCAAGGACTAAAACAGTGACCGACCAC
>CAYOJT010000156.1:0-4780 GCA_964404365.1 uncultured Bacteriovoracaceae bacterium | reverse complement strand
CTCAGGCGTGAAAGTCATCCCCGGGATTTCAACCCAACCAAAATGAATCGGAATTACGACTAAAATTCCTTTGAGTCCATCGAGTAAAAAGGTGAGAAATCCCGCCGGCCAAAAACCAATCACGCGAGTGACGTTTGTGGCTCCGATATTTCCAGAGCCTTCGGTTTGAATGTCTTTTCCGCCGAAGGAGCTTGCGATCCAAACTCCAAAGGGAAGCGTTCCGAGGAGGAACGAAAGGATAGAACCAATCAGAATGATCAGGCTCGGTTTCATTTTCGTTTGCCTGCCGACGTAGCGTCCGCTCGAATCTGAGCCAGGCGTTTAAAGAGAGCAAACGAGGCGATCGCGAAAACGAGAATCGAAATGAATTGGCTTGTACTCAAAACACCATCGATCACAAATCCACGGATTTGGTCGCCGCGGAATATTTCAATGATGCTTCGAATAATCGGATACGCCATGAAGTAAACGAAGACGACTTGTCCGTCGAAGGATTTCTTTTTGAAAACTTGGAGAAGTCCGAAAAAAAGAACGAAGAGCGAAACCGATTCGTAAATCTGAGTCGGATGCAGATAAATTCCGTGAAGCGCTTTATCCACAAGTTCGGATTCGAACTTAATGCCCCAGTTCGCTCCGGTTGGGCGTCCGTAACAACATCCCGCGGCCAGACAGCCTAAGCGACCAAAGGCGTGTGCGACAACCAATCCTGGCACCATCGCATCCATCGAACGCCAGAGTGGGATTTTGTGTTTACGCATGTAATGAACCGCAAACGGAAGAGCCGCAATCGGACCGCCGAAGAAAACCAGTCCACCCTCCCAGATTCTGAAAATTCCAACCAAGTCATGCGAGAAAATATCCCATCGTGTGATGACGAAAAGAATCCGCGCACCGACGAAGCCTACGGCCAAACACCAAAAACTGAGATCTAAGATTTTCTCGACATCGAGGCCAGCCTTTGTGCTCAGGTTCTTTACGACCTGGATCGCGACCAAGAATCCCATCGCGATGAGAAATCCATAGGTATGAATCGGAATTGAGCCGATTTGAATTAGTATTGGATGCATTTACGCCTCTCCCATTTTCGATGGAAACGCGAAGGTGCCGTGATCTTTCAAGGCATTCGTCATTTCCGCGCTCCATTCAGCTTCCTTCGAAGCCGAGAGGTGTACGCCCCACTCGGTTTTTTTTGAATCCCACTTGGGTGACCATTCGCCACGACCGAATGGATCTTTCAAAATAAATTTTTGAACGTTTTCGAAAGTGAGCCGCACGAGGGGCTCAGATGATTTCGCGAAACCTAAGGTCTTTTCGAATTTTTCTTTTTTCGATCCAGGAACAATCCAAATTTCAGTGCCTTCGAGACTTGGGATGCCGAAACCGATGTGTTCCTCGTCGTTGCCCTCTAAGAGGCACGCTTCGGTTTGAAAAACGCCATCGACTTCGATCAGGAGACAAACGCGAAGTGCAGCCTCTTCTTTGTAGGCTTTCAGTAAACTGAGGTTGCCCTGAATACTTGCCTTCGTCAGGTCAAACTTCAGAATCAACGATTCCTTCGGACTTACCAGCTGCTGCCCCAGATCAGGACTCCTTGGGTGACTTGTGCGTGAAGTTTAGAGTCTTTTTTCGCAAGAGTCTCAAACTGTTCACGGGGTTGAGTCTGAAGAAGAACGAGTTTACCCATCGGGTGTTGTTCGATGAGCATTTTCACGTCTTCTGGTTTTTCGGTAACGATGTAGAGTTGAATCTCGCCGGGCTGAGCTCCGAGCAAAACACCTTTTGAAGAAATCGCTTGAAGCTGTTGATAGAGAGATTCCAGTTCGCACAAACCCCAGAGTCGTCGCGTGATCCCGACCGTCGGGTGCTCATCGGAAAGTCGAATGCCGCGGCGATTATCGATAAACGCCACGATCCCAACCTCTTCCAGGCTAGTTAGGATTTTTTCGAGTCCTTGAATCCCACCCAAACCGCGAACGGTTTTAAGTTTTGAAACTAAAACGCGAAGCGAGTACGATGTTTCACGTGAACTCACTAGATAACGCAGGACTTTTTGTTCCGGAGTATTGAAAAATATTAGATCCCAAGTCGTAGGGGTCTTGGTTGCGCGAGCCATAATCTGTGTAACCTCGAACGCCCAATCTACTCTAAATTGATGACTTCCGCATTGTTAATGCGCCGCGCATTCTATGCTGCGACGCATGGTCGTTGATCCCCTACTCTAAAGCATGCTAACTAAGGAGTTCGTGCTGTTGGGGTATCGTCAAGTGGTAAGACACTGGATTTTGATTCCAGCATTCCTAGGTTCGAATCCTAGTACCCCAACCAATCAGAAAAGCCGGGCTCCCGAAGGGGGCTCGGCTTTTTTGTTGGGTTGGGGTCCATGGAGAAGAAGCTCAGCGACCAACGGGAGCGGAGGTTCGAAGAAAAATAGCAGGAAGCTATTTTTCCACGCGTGCGAAGCGCGCGCCCGAAGGGCTCGTCACAGGATGTGACGAGTAATCCTAGTACCCCACCAATACGAAAAGGCTGAATCCCCGAAAGGGGGGTTCGGCCTTTTTGTTTTGATGGGGTGGATAGATGAGAAGCGCAGTGAGTGAAGCGAGCGGGGGTTCGAAATGAAATGCCACGAGGGCAATTTCATCACAAGTGAGCGAAGCGAACGTGCCCGTAGGGCGAGGGTCAGGATGATCCGAGTAATCCCAGTACCCCAACCATTTCGAAAAGTTTAAATCCCTGAAAGGGGGGCTCGGCATGAAAGCGCACGATGCAACTTCATCACACGCGCAAAGCACCCGTACCGAGGGCCGACTCCGCGCGATAATCCTAACGTGTCTTGTGTGGTCGTAACTTTTTCGAAGGTACTTGAACTGAAACTATAATATCCGAACGAAGATCAGAATCTTTGCGAAAGTATTCGCGCGGAACATCCCAGCAAAGCGATTTTTTTTCACAAACCACCACGGCGTCTTGGTCAAAGCTCCAAACCTTACCGGTAAGAACTTTAACTTCGGAAACACCGGCGAGAGAATCAAAAGCTAAGGTGATACAAAGCGCTCCAGCTGGAACATAGTAATGAAAAAACCTTGACCTAAGTGTCATCGGACTTCACCCCTTGCCCACTCTTTAGCTTGCCACCAATAGAACTGTAGTCCTGAATCTCCGGTTTTTCTGAAGTGCCAGGAAAACATGCGTCGGCCGTTGCTTTTGAAAACGCCGCTTTCTGATCGGTCTCGCATTTACCATTACTACCCAAGTAAGTACCACCGTGATACTTACCACCCGACGCAACCATAAGCGAAGCGCCGCAAATCGTAATATCAGGATCACTATACGTCAGCGAACCCCAGTCAGACCCGTTGGTAATCTTTGGCGCCTTACCAGTGGTCACAGCTTGTCCTTTATTCAAACACTGACTTGCGCTCGGACACTTTCCAGGCGCTGAAGCGAGGCAAGTCGCGCCTTTTTGGACCCCTTCGCATATCGCAAGCCCAAAACAGACTCCATTTTTATTCGGTAATTTCGACAAAACCGCACAACTCGGGTCTGTGCTGGCATCAATGTGAAAATACCCAGGCAAAATAGTCATCGTGGCGCCGGGAATATCATTCGACGGCCGCTGTTCCCAAAAACAAGTACCCTTTTCTTTCGATTCTTTCATTTTTTTATAGGCAGTCTCGGCCAACTCTGGAGAAGAGTAAAACGTGAACTGATCGAGGACATCACAGTCCACCTTCACGTCTTCGATATTCGTTTTATCGAGCTTCACAAAATCATCAAATCGCACCCAACCTTTTACTTTCACGCCACTGCGCTTGGTACAGCTATAATGTTGCGTATAGAGCGGACCGCCGATGTAATCATTGCATTTGCAAATTTCAGCCGAGGCGTTATTCAACGTAAAAGCGAGCGCTCCAAGAAGTGTTGCATTACGGATCAAATTCATATTTGTGCCCAAAAGTTTTTTAGACGAAACCGCATGGTATCTGATCGGCGAGTACTATTAAAAACTGTATATAAATATATATCTGCCAATGCTCTGACGTAGGCGCCATCTCTAAGATTCAGCCTCAATTTAAGTCTCGTGAAGCAACTCGCATCAATCTGCGGCCAGCAGCCCTCTCCTTATCACCATGAAAGAAAGGAAATCGGCGTCCAAATTTCTTTGTGTTTCTAGCGAATTCAAATTGCGTCACTTGATTTCCTACAAGTGTAGGACGCGATTGGGGTTCGTGGACAAAATTAGGGTTTCATGAAGGGCGAGGTTGTCCTACAATAGGACAAAAGGCGCTGTAAGTGGCCGAAATTATTTGAAAGCTATCTAACCAACCAATCAGAAAAGCCGGGCTCCCGAAGGGGCTCGGCTTTTTTAATGCCCATTCCTGGTCGAGTTCATTAGCGACCGTACAAAATTTCGTCCATCAAATTGCGAAAGGCACTCCAAGCTCCTGAGGAGATTTCGCCGGACCTTGAAGGGCCTACATCTTTTAATTGGGAAGCGTCGCGAATCAAGACCGGCGGATTCGATGCTACGACTAGGGTTTTAGTCACAGAGGATCGAGGCTCTATCGAATGAAAAAACGCTAACAGCCCCGTCCAAGCTCCCATAACAATCATTGAAAGAATTATAAGCATACGTCCCTTCCGATTTATCGATTAAAACTGGGTCCGGACCAGCCGGACCCAGTTTTTCTTATTTTCGTTTCACAGGAGTGCCATCAACAGGATTGAAGTAAATCTCGACTTCTTTTCCATTTTTATCAGTCCCGTAAATTTCGTAGCA
>CAYOJT010000155.1:0-7458 GCA_964404365.1 uncultured Bacteriovoracaceae bacterium | reverse complement strand
CGCTCATGTGACTTTCTTTTTCAATGCCGGTCGCGAAGCGCCGTTTATCGGAGAAGAACGCGCACTCATCCCGTCTCCAAAAGATGTGGCGACTTACGATTTGAAGCCCGAAATGAGCGCGTTTGAAGTCGCGCGAACGGCTCGCGAAAAAATCGAATCCCAGAAGTTTGATTTCATGCTCCTCAATTTCGCAAACGCCGACATGGTCGGCCACACGGGAAATTATGAAGCGGCCGTTCGCGCCATTGAGGCGCTCGATAAGTGCCTGGGTGAAGTCGTAGGTGCTGCTGAAAAGAACGGCTATCACACGATCATCACCGCCGATCACGGAAACGCCGAAGAAATGTGCGACAGCGAAGGACATCACCACACCCAGCACACATTGAATCCTGTGCCCGCGATTTGGGTCCCACCCAACAGCGTGACCGCCCCAAAAACCGCACGACCCCCTCTCCGTGACGGTGGGCTCGCGGATTTAATGCCGACACTCTGCGACCTCATGCGCCTCGAAGTTCCAAAAGAAGTGACTGGAAAAAGCCTGATCCAAGGAAAAATAGAATAAAATGCTTCAAATCCCAGAACTCCCGAAACGAAAAAAATTCAAATCCCTAGCCGTCCTCACGAGCGGTGGCGATGCCCCCGGTATGAACGCAGCCGTTCGGGCCGTCGTTCGTTACTCGATTGCGAACGGAATCTCCGTTTATGGAATCACGAAGGGTTATAGCGGTTTGCTCGAGGGACAAATCGAGCCCATGCAGCTCTCTTCCGTCGCAAACATCATTCAACGTGGCGGCACGGTCCTGAAGACCGATCGCTGTCCTGCTTTTTATAAAAAGTCGGTTCGTGCTGAAGCCGCTCATATTCTTGCGCGGAAGGAAATTGATGGATTAGTCGTGATCGGCGGAGATGGAAGCTTTACAGGTGCATCGCTCATGGAAAAGGAAACCGGATTTCCTACCATCGGAGTTCCCGGAACCATCGACAACGACATCTGCGAAACAGAAGACACGATCGGTTTCGATACGGCCGTCAATACGGCGGTGGAAGCGATTGACCGAATCCGCGATACCGCAAGTTCTCATGATCGAATCTTTTTAGTCGAAGTGATGGGTCGAAACTCGGGCTTTATTGCGCTCTCTACCGGAATCGGAGGTGGAGCGGAAACGATCGTTGTACCGGAAGCGGAACTTACGGCGCAGCAGATTCATAAGGCGATCGCTCGTGGCCAAGATCGCGGGAAGTCATCGAGCATTATTGTCGTCGCTGAAGGTCCAAAGCCAGGACTTGCGGCAAGGTTAGCTAAGAACTTAGGAAGTCTCGGGCACGAACCGAAAGTCTGTACTTTGGGCCATATTCAACGCGGCGGTGTGCCTACCGCTCACGACCGAATGCTTGGGTCCGTGCTCGGTTCATCCGCTGTAGCGCTTTTGGCTAGCGGAAAATCCGGCGGAATGGTCGGCGTTCAAGGAAATCGAGTCGTTTTTGTGCCGTACCGGAAAATCATCGGGAAAAAGAAGCAACTCCCGAAAATCGCGATGAGATTGGCTGAAATTCTCGCGACCTAGTTCCCTTGACCGTGTTCGAAATTTGCAGATGAGCGGGAATGCGACTCACTCCCCTTCCCGCTCATTTCCTGAAGATCGAAAGTTTTCCAAACTCAGATCACCCTGACTTTTTTCACGCTGCATTTCTTCTGACCGGCGAAACTCAGCGAATTCTCCGCGATTGGAAAAAGAGACCCAGTCTTGGAATTGAAAAAACCATTGAAGAGACAGATAGCTTCCAACTCGCCCTTGGTGAGATTCAAAAACACCGTTTCGATGCCATTATTCCGATCCCGCAAGGCTACTCGCGCGCATTTCGGTTAAGGGGTGGTCCTGCGAATCGACTCGCTGAAATCCTCGCAAGAAAACTCCAAATACCTAAAGTTTCGGGTCTCGCACAAGCATCTGAAGCCCACTCTCCTCAGGGAGAGAAAGTGGGCGTGAGTCGCTATTTAAATCGAAGAGAGTACTTTTGGGAACGCATCGAGAAGATCCCGAAGCGCATTCTCGTGGTCGATGATTTTTGGACGAGCGGCCAAACGATTCGCGCAGCCACTCGCTCTTTAAGACGAGATGGCTGCCTCTTCGTTGGAGCTTTCGTTCTGGGGTTGCGTCCCTTCTTGAATCAAACCGGACGCGAAGACCTCGGTCTTAAACTCAAGGCCGAGCTCAACCCCGACCGAGTGCGCGACTTGAACAGCTGCGGCTGAAGGGCCACAGGCATCCGTCAGGAAGCGAATCGCATCCGATTTTCCGAGCTTTTGTGGCTCTAAAATCTCTTCGCCATCTGCGAATACGAAATCCGATTCGAAAACCGCAGTCTCATCACTGACCGTTTCGAAGAAGTCCTTACAACCTTCCGGGAGCCATTCCGGTTGATTGAACATGCGCTCAAGCGTCTGCTTAATGCGGCGATATTTTTTCGCAATCGCGTGGTTATCTTCGCTTTCGTTTTCGGCAAGGAACACGGTCCAAACGCTCTTTGCGCCGCCTTCCATGAAGTATCCGAACACCGAACGAACGATGTCTTCACCCGGATCCTTATGGGTAACGCCGAAAAACGACTCCTGCATGTCGGAATTAGTAAGCTTCTTCGAGTGCGTGAACTCTGCCTGGAGAATTCCCATAGGGTCACGATTCCGAGTGAGGACCGAAGCTTTTGGGATTCCTTCCATTCCGATGAGCGAACTCCAACGATCCGCAAACCAAACATGGGTGCAAGGCACGTCTTCGCCGTTCGAGAGGTGAACGATCTTCGTTTCGTTCTCGAGCGAAAAGGATTTTACCGGAACACCAGGAATCCAGAGGATATTCGGATGCTGCGTGAGCACTTCGCGAATCTTCTCTTCCATTTCTCCTGCGGAAAGTTCGAAACGCGCTTCGAAAACCGGGACCGCACGTTTCTCAGGTCCCCAAAGGATTTCATCACGAACTTCAATCTTCATTTCGCGCGTCGGAGATTTTGTCCAAGCGGGACGTACAAAGGATTTATGGCGAAACTCGCGGAGCGTGTTGCCCACTTGCGGCTCGTCGTTTGAGATTGAAAGGGCGTTCAGAACTTTTTTCCAGACTTCGCTTGCGACACCTGCTTCAAAGATCGGAAGCGGCGGAAGGGCGTGGGCTCCCGTACCTGGGATCCAAATTGCCTTTTTGTTTTGGGAAGCGTAGAGGCCGAGACTCAAAATTGCGGACCAGCCATTACCAATCACCGCAGGTACACCTTCGAAGGACTTCAGTCTCTCCGAGAGAGGAGCGATGACTGGGGCTTGTTCTTCGTTCGATTTCTTTGAGGACTTTTTTGCCATTTTTCTATTCAGCTTTTTTCAAAGCTGCCTTGCTTATCAGTTCGCTCATCTTAGGGATCGCTTCACGATCACGTTTCAATGAGCCGTTCGTGCAAGAGCTGCACAGCCTCCGTCGCCCGGTTACGCGATACTGCAAGGGTTACCGTCAAACTTGTGGCGTGTCCCATCGTAACCGTTACATGATTTTGATCAAGTATTTCGAAGGCCCGAGCCAGCACTCTTCCGTCCTGCGTTAAACGGCTGCCAACTATCGAGACTGGAACGAGATTTTCGTTGAAGTTCATGCTCTTCACAAACCCATTTTGCGACAAGGTGTGACAAGCTTTTTGCCATTCGCTGATCGCGGCTTTGTCGACGAAAAATCTCAGATTTGCGCCTTCAAACTCTGGAGCAAGCATCGAGAGCTGATTCTCGGTCGCGATATCCCATACAGCGCCGACGACCGAAGGCCGCATGAGTTCGATCTCAATGAGTTGTTTACCGTCGTCGGCCGTCACGCCGATCACCTGAGGTTCTTCCATCCCCGTCTCAAGTTCAGTCACCACTTCGGTACCCTCTCCTTCATCCTTCAAACTATTTCGCACCCAAAGGGGCACTTTAAATTTTTGTGCAAGTTCGACAGACCGCGGATGCAAAACTCCAGCGCCACGCAAAGCAAGCTCCACCATATGGTCGTGTGAGATTTTTTTCAGGAAGCGCGCATTCTTCACTACACGTGGATCTGCCGAATACACGCCATCGACGTCGGTGAAAATATCGCAACGTTCGGCACCGAGCGCAGCCGCAAGCGCTACTGCGGTCGTATCTGAGCCCCCCCGTCCGAGTGTGGTCACCTCTTTTTCTTCGCTCACACCTTGGAATCCTGCCACGATCGCGACATTTCCTTCAGCGATCGTCTGCTTCACTCGATCACCCAGAATTTTTTTAATGCGCGCACGACGATGGTGAGGAGTCGTGATGATTCCCGACTGAGAGCCCGTGAAACTGCGCGCGGGGACTTCGAGATCGTGAAGAGCCATCGAAAGGAGCGCCATCGAAATGCGTTCACCTGCGGTCAGAAGCATGTCGATTTCGCGCGGGACAGGATCGACCGAAACCTGATTTGCGAGGGTAAGCAGCTCGTCGGTCGTATGGCCCATGGCCGAGACAACCACAACGACCGAATATCCACCGCGATAGGTTTTTGCGATCCGCTGAGCAACCGAGCGGATACGATCCGGCGTACCCACGCTTGTGCCACCGAATTTTTGGACGATCAAACCCATGGAGCGATTCTAGTTCAAGGACCTTAAAAAATGGAAAGAACCTAAAGCGAAGATTAAAAAAAACCGCTCCGAGGTTTCTCTCGAAGCGGTGCAATATAATTTGGGCTGAACCTGAATTACTCGACGATTTCGCTAAATCAATACGACGAGGAACGTCTGCTCTTCAGGCGCTTCAGCTTCGTCACAGGTCGATGCATGGTTACTTGCTGAATGACCTTACGCGATGAGCGCTTACGAAACTTTTTACCTCGGCGACGCTCCGGTGGATCACGAATCTCAAGCGCAGCTACTGAGCGGGAATTATCGTTCGGCATAGGCACCCGAACGATGGTCCCAGCTCGAAGCATCGAGCGGGCGGAAATTCCATTCAAGTCCATCAAAGGTTCGATGCGAATTCCAAAATGCCGCGCAACCGACTCCAACGTTTGTCCGCGCTTAATCTTAAATGCAGCAAACCGCACGCGCTTTTCAAAGCTCGGGTGGTTGTAATTGGTGAGGAAACGATCTTTCGAAGAAGCCGGAAGCTTCACCCGGTAAGTCCCCGAATTCGGAGGCGTACACCAACGGAGCAGTTCTGGGTTCAAGCTCTTCACGGTGTGGTAACTCAGGCCCGCTGCTCGAGCGATCTTGAGTAGGTCTGCTGGAGATTGAACTTCAAATTCGAGTAGCTCTTCTCCAGACAACTCCCCTTTTTTGTTCACGTGCGGAGTCGCAATCGGACGCGCAAGCGCGACTTGATTATCCTTTTCTGCAGGAGCGGCTCCACCGGTTACGGCTTCGACATCTTCACTATCTTCGTCAATGGAAGGCGTTTTGGATTCCGCAACCGGATTCACTGGCTCTTCCTCTGCAACATCGGCCGATGCAGAAGTCTCGTAATCTTCACCTTTAATCACGCTATCGAGCGCTTCACGGGATGCAGCCAAACTGGATTGTGCGCTCTCGGACTCAAGCTTCACGACTGTACCATCTGGCGCGACTGCTTCACCTAAGCCAGCGGGGGCGGATTCAGGTTTGAAACCGAACTGCGTGCGGTTTTTTGCAATTAAAGCTGCCGCGATAATTTTAGGAACGTAGTTTCGAGTTTCAGGACGGAGGTATTTCTGGCGTGCAATCGACCAAAAATCCGCCGTTCCATAACGACGAATCGCTTTCGCGATTTTAGCTTCTCCGGCGTTATAAGCCGCAGCTGCAAGCTCCCAGGAGTGAAACATTCCGTAGAGGTCTTTCAGGTATTCCGCAGCCGAAATCGTCGATTTTCTCGTGTCACGTCGCTCGTCGATCCACCAGTTTACCGCGAGACCGTAGCGTTTCCCGGTAGCGGAAATAAACTGCCAAGGACCCACAGCCTTTGCGAACGAACGCGCGTGATTGTTGAAACCACTCTCGATCATCGCGAGATAAACCAAGTCCTCTGGCAGTCCGTGCTGCTTCAGAATGGGGCGAATGTAGGGAATGAAAAGTTCGGATCGTTCGAGGTATTTTTCGAAGTGTTTACGTCCGCGACCCGTAAAATAATCGACCCACTTTTCAACGCCGGCATTGATGGTGACGGGATAATCGAACTGAGTGTTCTTTAACTTCACGCCCTGGACGATGATTTCACCGGTCGGGCTCATAAAAACGACGCGGGAACCGCTCTTTCCTTCTTCAGCCGAAGAAGGATAGGTCGCATCCGGATCATCATTCGCTGCAGTGGAAGCGTTTTGGGGCGAGGTCGTTGCACATCCCGATAAAAGCATCGCGATGTAAAACGCGGACAAAATGAGAGTATTCTTCCTGAATCCGTTCACCTGTACCTCCTGCACGGGAATGTTCACGGGACGAAAAGGACTTCAACGAGGTGTAAAAATCCCTGACCTAAAAAGTGTACTGTTTTGGGTCGAATAGGTCAACGAACTGAGGCCGGAGCGCGTGAACGGATTCGTTGCTTTTTTGGCGACGAATCCGATGGAGTTGTCACGCGCTCTTGAACCGGCTCGATCTCCAAAGCGACAGAGGCCTGAGAGCCTCCCTCATGGAAATCAGGTGAGCTTTGTTCCTGAACAAAGCCCTGGCGAACAGAAGCGACGGAGCGTGCCGAATACGAGGCGGATACTGAGCTTTTGGAATCAATCCAGTGCCCAACGCCAAGCAGGAGTAAGACTCCTGCGAGGACGCTAAAAAATCCGGCCTTACGATTCATGAGAAATATAAATGCAAATCTTCAGCCAATTATTAAATAATATTAACTTTTTATTTTGCAATAAATACAGATAGTTAAAGTTTATAAATTGCCGCAAACCGGCGTGGTGACAATAAATGTTAACTAATATTTAGACAGTGTATATTTCTTAGGCAGCTGCGGGGCGCCCCGGACAAGGTACAAATCAGCGCAAATTCAAATACTCACCGAGCGATCATCGAGGTTGAGCAGACCAAGCCATAGCCCGGAGCTGGGTAGGACATTGAAACACGGAATTTAGAGAGGATTCGAACGGGGGCCATGATGAGGGGATTCAGAAGCTGTGGGTTCGAAATCGCGTCCACGATCACAACCGATTCAGAACCTGCTTCGAACTCCGGTTCACCAAAAGAGTTTCCCTCGATATTCGAGAGGAGCTTCAGAGGATTATCTTTTTCAGGACAAACGGTCACGGCGTTCATCAAGGTCTGTGATGGGCTAGCGGCGTAAGCAGAAACGGAGATCAAAAACAAAACAATGAGCTTTTTCATACAACTCCCATCCCTGCGAAATTTTAATGGACGTTAGCTGGGTTAAAACCTTTCACCATATCAACGATCATTTTTTCCACGCCGATCGAGTTGGCCACTGAAACATCCACTTCACACACATAGATAACA
>CAYOJT010000154.1:0-7482 GCA_964404365.1 uncultured Bacteriovoracaceae bacterium | reverse complement strand
AGAGGTATACCCTCAATTTCACGCGTATCATCGATGGAAAACGGCTTTTCTCTACCCAGAGAATAGATCGGCTTCCGCGTTTGCAACTCCCATGCGGTGATGCGAAGACCTCCGATTGTCTCAAGAATTCCAGGCTTACGCACATAAAGACCGACTCCAGATGCATTACTCACAATACTCGATTCACGCGCACCGAACAGAACCGGAAGCGCTCCGTAATCACGCTCATCGGTTAGCCGAGCAGCATAATCTCGCTTAAGACTGAGTACTTCTGCACGATTCAAGAAACGCTGAGTTTCAATGTCATACCGAAGGAATCGATCTCGACTCACGCTTTCGATACTGAATTCAATTCGGTCTCCAGCACGAATATCTTCCGAGAACGTCACTGGCCGTTGATCGCTTCTCACCTTTCGCAAATTATTCATATCGAGCTCGGCGATTGTACTCGTCAGGTAACTCACCTTCTCATCTTGGGCGCCCATTTTTTGATACTGAAGATGAAGAGTCTTCCGTTCTTCCAACCGACTATAAAATGCAGAAATCTCGATGGGTCGATCAGGCTCACCTTCCGCATTCGAATTTTCGGCTTCCGCACCCTCGCCACTCTCAGCCCCTAAACCCTCTCGCATTAGCTCAAATGCCAGATCTGTCAGTGCCTGATCTCCGCCTTCTTGATAGATGTCCTTGTGTTCATTCGAGATGTATTTTTCGAGTTGTAAACGCAAGTCCACAGCCAGAATTTTCGTCTTTCCCCTGAAGCTCGCATTGAGGCGCGACTTGAGTTTCTTCGTATCGATGTCGACACTAAGAAAGGATTCCGTCTTTTTGGTAAGAAACGAAAAGCGAACGTTGATATTAAGACCCACTCCTTTTCGCAGCCTATTCAAAAGTAGATCAAGCGCGCGAGCGTTCGGGATTTTAAATTCCGCGAGTGTATCCATCCCGAGGAATTGAACAAAAGTGTGCATATCGCCAATCAAAACCTTATCGTCGAGCCCAGAAATACTCACTTCCAATTCCCGCACGGGAAGCATACTCAAAGTCAAAATCGGTCCATCACCTTCACCGGTTTTAAACTGCTGAAAAGCAGCCTTACGTATCGCCGCATAATCACAACCGTGAAGAATATAGGGAGAGTCGCCCTGTCTGAACTCAATTGCTTCCTGAATGTTTTGCGGAATATAGATGCCGACCTGGAGCAAGAAGCTCCCATCAGCGTTTGGAATGATGCGGAAAATTTTTTCGCGATTCTTATTCACTGACAAAAAAACAGAAGGCAAAACAAACGCCGTTCCTTTGAATCGTTGAGTACCCTTGATGATCGTAGCGTTACAGTCTCCCGAAACATCCACCGGATAGGGCAAAAATTCCGCCGCCTGCGCTCGCGCTTCACGCATCCAGTGACTAAGGCCCAAGATCTCAAAACCCAGTAGAATTCCGTATAGAAAGGGGGAAAATCGCATGATTAGGAACATACAGCGCTGCGCGTTATTAATCCTTCCCGCAATATTCACGAAGCTGCTTCAAACTTAATTTCTAAATTATGAAGTGCCAATCATCATAGACTGGATTTGGGGAGTCGCGATGTCGACTTGCGGAGGACCGTCAGAAGAAAGACTCCGCTCAAGGTACGCCAGGATGCCATGCATTTCATTCCGCATGGCTTCGACATCGAATTCGCCCGTATCGGAGAAAAGAACTTTTTCGATCGAATGATGCCACATTAAGAATCGCATTTTCTCTTCCGAAAACTTTAGTTTCTTTCCCAATTTCAAACACATGGAATCGGTAAGACGCCTCTTTCCTTTCAAGATCTGAATCATGCTCGAGTGCTCAACTTGAAGAGCGAGCGCAAATGCGCGTAGCGAATAGCGAGGGTTTTGTTTCAATCGCCTCGCGTACTCGGTTCGGAGATAATACAGAAAGAGCAGATTATTCATACGAGTGTTCTTGGCCCGAATGATAAACCGGAACGACCTCTGGCGGTTTACATTGTTCTTTATTTTTTAACTAAAATGTTATATAAAAAGTTATGAATAAAGTTTTCACAGCTAAAACCCATAACGAATTGGTGAAGATCCAACTTGAGTCTGAAAGGTTTGGTCGCGGCTCTCAGGCTGCGCTCGCAGATCACTTAGGACTTAAAGCGAGTTTCGTATCGAGTGTATTAGCAGGTAGGCAGTCCTTCAGCCTTGAACACGGAATCCCTATTGCACAGTTTCTAGGCTTGAAAGAAATCGAGCGCGACTTCCTTCTCCTGCTCATTCAGCGGGACAGAGCTGGCACTAAGGACTTAAAATCCCATTTTGATACACGAATCGAAAAATATTTAAATCGCGCGCTTCGGACGCCATCTCGAGTAAAACGAGGAAAGGGGAACTTATCACCCGAAGAAGTCCGAACTTATTATGAAAGCTGGATTTACCCCGCCGTGCATATGGCGATTCTGAATCCGAAGGTACGAGATCCGGCAGCCCTTACCCAGGCGTTTGGGCTCGATCCAAAACAAATTCGAAAGGCACTGAGCGTCCTTGAGGACTTGGGATTTATTCAAAAGAAATCCGACGGCTGGGTGTCGCTACAGAAAAGCATACATATTGGCCAAGACTCGTTCCCACTGATCAATCACCATCGGAACTATAGGCTAGAAGCGATGCGATCGATGGAGAAGGAAGATCCAACCGATCTGCACTACACGGCGGTTATGAGTTTAGATAAAAACGCTGCTGCTCAGATTCGGGAACTGCTCTTACAAGCGATTGAAAAGGCCGATCCGGTCATTCAAGCGGCAAACGACACACAGGTCGAAATCTTGAATATCGATCTCTTTAAATTAGGAAAAGCGGTGGAATAACGTTTCAACGCCAACGAAGGAATTAATCCTCTTTCAGGCACTTACGAGCTGGCTCTTGAAGTAGCTCGAGCGCTTCATCCTCTGCATCCACTTTCGCAGCGATTTCGGCGGCGGCATTTTGGATACAACGGAAATCGAAATATTGAATATCACAGTGGAGCGAAAGATACGCATCACCGAGCTGCACAGGGTGGATCTTATTGATCGCTCCTTCGCGAAAGAAACAGGAGGTACGCTGATAGTAATCGTTTCCGCTTCCTCCGCTACTAACCCCGCCTTTTTCGTTGAAGCTGCTCGGTTGGCTACCTTGTTCGGGGTTTTTGGAGACTGCACAACAACCGGAAATTGCCGCTTCATTCGCAAGAACAACTCCTGAAACAAACTGGCTGATCGAGAATGCTAAGAGCGCGACGTACTTCAAACGATTTGAATTCATTTTCATTTACTCCTGAGGGACAGAAAAACTGCGAACGTACTGTAGCCCGCGTGAATAATAGACTAGATTAGTCTGTTTTTCAGAATTTTTTCCATTTTGTTTATAACGATATGAAATAATTACGTTTTTATTCACATTCTTCTTAATCCTGGCTCTTATTAAGTCTGCTCTTCGCGTATATAGATAACACTTTGCGTTAATTACTGCCTTCACTCTTTATTTACATTTTTGGGGAAAACTTAATCTCGAAATTATTTTTGAAGAAAAGGATTGCGACGTGAAATTAAAAAAGCCCACCCCGAGATCCCCGGGATGGGCTTTGAAATCTTCTATTAAAGACTAGAAATTAAGAGTCTTTTTTATCTTTCGAGAGAGCAGCTTTCAGCTTGTCACCCAAGAGGTCTCCCATGGAGGCCTGCTTGTTCGCGTTTCCGGAGTAATCCTTATACGCTTGGCGCTCTTCCGATTTAGCGAGTTGCTTGATCGAAAGGCTGATGCGGCGTTCTTTTGGTTCAATGGACAAGATCTCAGCTTTCACTTGATCGCCCACTTTCAGAACGTCAGATGGCTTCTCAATGCGATGATCGGCGATCTCAGAAACGTAGATCAAACCTTCCACGCCTTCTTCGAGTTCTACGAACGCCCCGAAGTCAGTGAGTTTAGTGACCACGCCGTCGATCGAGGTGCCGATGCGGTAGCGAGACTTGATCGAATCCCAAGGATCGCGCTCAAGCTGCTTCACGCCCAAAGAGAACTTCTCGTTCGCTTTGTCGATTCCGAGAACGACGCATTTTACTTTGTCGCCCTTCTTGTACTTCTCGGATGGGTGGTTGAATTTCTTCGCCCAAGCAATATCCGAAACGTGGATCAGACCATCGATACCCATTCCGATGTCGACGAACACGCCGAAATCGGTGACGGATTTCACTTCTGCTTCTTCGATCACAGTTCCAATCGGGAACTTGATCTCGAGGTTGTCCCATGGGTTCTCTTGGAGTTGCTTGAGTCCGAGGGAGATACGTTTTTGTTTCGTATCGACTTCAAGGACTTTGCACTCCACTTCGTCGCCCACGTTCAAGACTTTGGATGGATGCTTCACGCGTTCCGTCCAAGACATCTCACTCACGTGAATGAGACCTTCAACGCCGCCTTCGAGTTCAACGAATGCGCCGTAGTCTTTCAGAGATACGACTTTACCTTTTACTTTGATGCCGACTGGGTACTTGTACTCTGCTTCATCCCAAGGATTTGCAGTGACTTGTTTGAGACCCAAAGAGACGCGCTCTTTTTCTTTGTCGTACTTCAGGATCTTCACCTTCACATCGTCGCCGACTGCGAAGAGTTCCGAAGGATGCTTGATGCGTCCCCAGCTCATGTCGGTGATGTGGAGGAGTCCGTCCATACCGCCCAAGTCAATGAATGCGCCGTATTCCGTGATGTTCTTCACGGTTCCTGCGACGATCATGCCTTCTTGGAGGTTAGCAAGCGTTTCTGCACGTTGCATTTCGCGCTCTTGAGCGACGACTGCACGGCGAGAGAGAACGATGTTCCCACGCTTTTTATTGAACTTGATGATCTTGAACTTCATCTTCTTACCAATGAATTTGTCCAAGTTCTTCACAGGTTTCGTGTCCAGCTGCGAGCCTGGGAGGAATGCCTTCACGCCAATGTCTACGGAGAGTCCGCCTTTGACCTTCGTGATGACTGTTCCTTCCACGAGCTGATCTTTTTCGCATGCTGCGGAAATTTCGTCCCACGCGCGAATGATCTCTGCTTTGTCTTTCGACAGGAGCATGAAGCCGTTTTCCATCTCCATGCGCTCGATGTAGACGGGGATCGTGTCGCCGGAAGCGACGCGAGCGATGCCTTCTGCATCTTTAAATTCTTGGGTCGGAACAAGGCCTTCGCACTTGTAACCGATGTCTACGGTGACGTATTCAGCGCCGACATTGATGACTTTACCTTCAATGACTTCGCCTTCTTTGATTTCGCCGGCGCTCGTTGAAGCTTTGAAGAGTTCAGAGAAACTCTCTGCTCCTAAAGTTAACGCACCTTCGTTTTCATCTTCATCCCCCATGAACTGGGAGAACTCGTCCATCCAGGACGTGTTTTTGAGCTTCTTGGAACTGTCCGTTCCTACAGATTGTTTAGTGACCATTGTTTGTATTGACTGCTTTCGTACCTCACCCAGACCGAGAGGGTTGCTCTCGTTTGCTTTCGGTCGCAATGTGCCCGCAAAGCAGGCCTGAAATCACGTACTCGGAAGCCACGTAGGGTGGGGTCTAAAGGGTATAGAAAGGACCGCGCAGCTTGTCGAGCAGATAGTCTGGCTCGACCCCATTTCGGGCCGGTTTAAAGAGCAAATCGAATTCATGATGCGCCGCGCTTCAGCCACCAGCACGGATTTCACGTTGCTCCGCACCCTAAAAAAGTCGTGTGCGAAATTTGACGCCCTCAAAAACCGACGCTACACCTAAATGCCTAACTATCCTTGGGGGGATATAACAATGAAGAAAATGATGAGTGCATTATGCATTGCCCTTATTGCTACTTCGGCCGCGTTGGCCTGTACGCATGACGGGAAAAACGGAATTTTTCCAGAGAACAACCTCTGGATTCCGGTAGGTCAGGGAAAAGATTCTGCTACTGAACAAGAGTTCATGGCAGCAATCGACAAAATGACCAAGCAATACAGCCCAGTGTTCGAAGCACAAGGCCGTAGCTTGAAGATTTTCCCAAAATGGGATGACGGAACGGTCAATGCTTACGCCAAGCGTAACGGACGCGTCTCTGAAATCTACATGTTCGGCGGACTTGCTCGTCACGAGTTAGTCACGAAGGACGCATTCATGCTCGTCATCTGTCACGAGATGGGTCACCACCTCGGTGGGTTCCCTAAGTCGAGCGACTGGGCATCGAACGAAGGTCAGTCCGACTACTTCGCTACCCTCAAGTGCGCACGCGAAGTTTGGAAAGACGAACCGAACATGAACTTCAATGCATTCCTCGAAGTTCCTGAAGTCGTTCGCACGAGCTGCCAAAAAGGTTTCACGAAACCTGAAGAAATCGGCCTCTGCGCTCGCGCAGCTATGGCTGGTAAAGCACTCGGCGACACGCTTGCTTCCCTTGGAAAACAAAAACCAACCGACTTCACGACTCCTGATACGAACGTCGTGAGCCGTACCAATAACGAACACCCTGCGGGTCAGTGCCGTACGGATACGTACTTCGCTGGAGCAGTTTGCCCTGTTTCGAAAGACGCTCCTCTTTCTGATACGGATGCAAAAGCAGGAACCTGCGAACAAACCGCAGGCGCTGATTTCGGCGTTCGCCCACTTTGCTGGTACAAACCAGGTGAACAAGGTGGCGGAGGCGGTGGCGGTGGTGGAACCACTTGGCCACGTCTTCGTCGCTAATTCGTTAGCGATTAGAATCTAAAGGTATTCCTTTGAAGAAACCCTCGCTCGTAAAGAGCGAGGGTTTTTTTTAGTCTGGCTTCGCGATCGTAAAGTTTCTTCACGTGCTCGCGCGCGAGTTTTCCCATCTTCTTCCGAAGCTCTTCATCTCGAATGAGAGTCAAAAGCTTATTCTGCAAATCAAACGCATCATCCGGACGCACGAGCGATCCAAATGCGCCATTACCCGAGATCTCCTGGGCACTTCCGCCGCTAGAGATGATCACGGGGCATTCCATTGCCATCGCTTCGATCGCGACTAGGCCGAACGCTTCCTGACGTGATGGCATCACAAAGACATCGAACGCCTGCATACATTCAGGAATGTTTTCTTTGAAACCTGTGAAGATCACGTGATCTTCCAGGTGGAAAATTTCGACTAACTTTTTCAGTTCACTCAGGTGATTGAGGGTAGAACCTAAGGTTTCCTCCCCCACGATCACGAATTTTAACTTCGTGCCCTTTGGAACCTTCTTTAAAAGACCTGCAGCCGCCTTAATGAACGTGCCTTGTCCTTTCGCTGGATCGATTCGACCTGCGAGCCCAAGCACGATCGTCGAATCATCTGCTCCCCACTCGGCGCGCTGCTTTTTCGCGTCGACTTTTTCAGGGTCAAAGCGATCAAAGTCGAGTCCAAGCCTCACCACATCGATTTTCGATGCGGGAACCGGATGGTACTGAAGGACGTTTTCTTTTAGAGCCTCACTCATCGCGATAATCGAATCGACTCTCCG
>CAYOJT010000153.1:5194-7489 GCA_964404365.1 uncultured Bacteriovoracaceae bacterium | reverse complement strand
ACTCGGGTGAGTTTCGCTATAATCTTTCTCAAAAAATCGCCCTGGCGCTCGATGCTCGGAAATACACGAAGGCTTGGGATACTTCTGCATCTCTCGGAGTCTTCTTTTGATGAGATGGGCTTCGATTCTCTTTCTCCTTCCGTTCTCTATGGGGTGTAGTTCGCTCCTTTATCAGCCCTATCCAAAACTTCTTTTTGATCCGAAGCTTGCTGGGATTCAGTACGAATCCGTTTCATTTAAAACGAGTGACGGACTTACGCTTCAAGGCTGGTTCTTTCCCGCACAGAAGCTCACGCCTTCGCTTGCGAGTGGGTTTTGGGATAACGCAAAATCCGTAAAAACCCCGAACGCGCGAGGAACGATCATCCATTTTCATGGAAATGGCGAAAACCGCTCCACGCACTTCGGTACGCTCGCCTGGGTGTTGGAGCATGGATATAATCTTTTTACTTTTGATTATCGCGGCTACGCCGACTCCGAGGGGAGCGCTAGTCCTACCGGCGTCTATAAGGATGGAATGGCAGCCATTCGCTGGGTAAAGAAAAACGCCCCTCGCGGCACCGACGAAAGGGATCTCATCTTCTACGGTCAGAGCTTAGGAGGAGCGATCCTAGCTCGCTGTTTTGAGGATGTGGTGGATCGATCACGTGCGCGAGCGGTTGTGATCGAGAGCTCTTTTGATTCCTATCAGCGAATCGCGGCAGATGTTTTGTCGCGCTCCTGGCTCACTTGGATTTTCCAGCCTTTGGGATACGCGTTTGTTTCGGATGAGACGAGTCCGGAGGATTCGTTTGCTAAAATTTCTCCCACCCCCTTACTCGTGATTCATGGGCGATCGGATCAAGTGGTTCCGTATCGATTTGGTGAGAGGATCTTTTCGCTAGCCCAAGAGCCGAAGAGCTTTATCGAGATCCCTCGCGGGCGGCACTTGAACACCTATGCGGTCGAGTCTGGGCGATATCAGGGGGAACTTGTGAAATATCTGGCTGATCTTCCGGGTGCTTCGAAGAAATAAGCTAACTACGCGACGCGTCTAGGTTTTTGGAGATCGCTTCCTCGATTGCCCTTTATAGGGGGGGTGAAGTAAAAAGAGGAACTCTTATGGGTGCACAGTGGAAACATGCCGGGCGGCAATCAAACGCCTCAAAACGTGGAGCGATCTTCGGAAAGCTCGTGAAAGAAATTATCGTCGCAGCTCGCATTGGGGATCCGAATCCGGATAACAATGCTCGGTTGCGCGCGGCCCTTCAGGCTGCAAGAAAACAATCCGTCCCTCGCGATACGATCGATCGCGCGATAAAAAAAGGCGCGGGCATCGGTGACGATGCGGTCGTTTTCGAAACGATCACCTACGAAGGTTTTACTCCTCACCAAGTTCCAGTGATCGTCGAGTGTCTGACTGATAATCGCAATCGAACGGGGAGTGACGTGCGAGTGCTCTTCCGGAAGGGACAGCTTGGAAATCCAGGCGCTGTGGGCTGGATGTTCGATCGCTTGGGCGTGATCGAAGCGACTAAAGAAGGAAAAGGCATCGACATCGAGGGCGCGGCGATCGAAGCCGGCGCTCAAAACGTAGAGCCTCTCGAAAAAGAAGAAGTGCCCGAAGGTTTTACGGGCGCGCGCTTTTTCACCGATATGGCTGATCTCGATTCGACGAACAAAGCGCTGACTTCGCAGGGATGGGTCATTACGCTGTCTGAATTCAGCTACATCGCTAAGAATAAGATCGAGCTCGACGACGCTAAAAAAGCTGAGGTCGTCGCGTTCTTAGGTGAAATCGACGACAACGACGATGTTCACCGGATTTATACGGCGCTTTGAGTGACTGACTTCGGATGAGTTGATCTATTTTACCTTCACGAACACCGAGAATTATTTTGAATATAGGTATCTCGGTAAAACCGGAGCGGTTAATCGTCCTTCCTTGCTAATCCGATAATCCTTTTCATGGGAACTGAATGGACCGACATGAGCTCTTTGATCGCTTCAAATACAGCTGCGAATTGACCGTCGTATTTGGCCTCGAGTTCTTCAATCTTCCGTTCAAACTCGCGGTTCGATCCTAGGACCTGACGCAATTTTACAAACGTCCGCATAATTGCGAGATTGACGTCGATTGCGCGGTCACTTCTCAGTACCGCGGACAGCATCGCGACACCCTGTTCAGTGAAGGCAAGTGGAGGGCTGCGGCGCCCTCCCCAGGTGCGACTTGATATCGCAAATTGCGATTTCAAGATTGTAAACTCATGATCTGAAAGGGAAAACATGAAGTCTGGTGGGAAGCGTTTCTCGTTT
>CAYOJT010000153.1:0-5184 GCA_964404365.1 uncultured Bacteriovoracaceae bacterium | reverse complement strand
GTTTCGGCGAACTTGTTCATTCAGACGCATGGTCGGGACGTCATAAAGATTAGCCAAGTCAAAATCGAGCATCACCTTTTCGCCGCGAATCAGATAAATTTTCGATTCGATATCCATGAGTTCAATTTCAGTTCTATTCATGCATCCAAAGTTTCAATGTCTGCACCAAAAACATCGCTTTGTCCTCGGGTGCGACGCGTTAGCGGCTGCTAGAAATCGCTATCGTTCCTAAGAGAGGGGTATTACACCGCGACAGAAGAATTTATCAGGCAGAAATACCCTCAGTTCCTCTCGTGAGAATTGACCTAGCCCAAGAATTCAGGTCATAACGAGTTACCGCCTTTTCCATGTTTCACCGGAATTCAGCTGTGGGCGCGGGCTTTGAACGGTTAACGAAATACGATGGAGTCCTAATCTTATGACGACGAAAACCGCCGGTCCTATTACTCAATTCATGAAACACAACTATCGCCACTTCAACGCTGCTGCGATGATGGACGCAGCTGAGGGTTATAAAAAACACCTCGAGAGCGGTGGAAAAATGATGGTCACGCTCGCTGGAGCGATGTCGACAGCTGAGCTTGGACTCTCGCTTGCTGAAATGATCCGCCAAGGAAAAGTCCATGCGATTTCCTGCACGGGCGCAAACCTCGAAGAAGACGTTTATAATCTAGTCGCGCACGACCACTACGAGCGTGTGCCGAATTATCGCGATCTCACGAAGGAAGATGAACAACGCCTTTACGATAAACACTTAAACCGCGTCACCGACACCTGTATTCCAGAAGAAGCGGCCATGAGAAAAATCTGGCGCGTGATGGAAGGCGAGTGGCTTGAGGCTGAGAAAAAAGGCGAGCGTTGTTTCCCGCACGAGTTTTTCTATCGCGCGCTCTTGAAAGGTAAGTTCAAAGAGTTCTACCAAATCGACCCGAAAGATTCCTGGCTCTTGGCCGCAGCTGAGAAGAACCTCCCGATGGTGGTTCCTGGCTGGGAAGATTCGACGCTCGGAAATATGTACGCTTCGTACTGCTTGAAGGGCATTGTGAAAAACGTTCACACTGTTCGCTCGGGCATCGAGTACATGACTCAACTTGCAGAGTGGTACATTGGAACTGCGAAAACGACCTCCATCGGATTTTTCCAAATCGGCGGCGGAATCGCAGGCGACTTCCCAATCTGCGTTGTTCCGATGATCCGTCAGGACCTTGAGCAGGATAATATTCGCCTGTGGGGATACTTCTGCCAAATTTCCGATTCGACGACTTCTTATGGATCGTACTCGGGCGCTGTGCCAAATGAGAAAATCACCTGGGGAAAACTCTCCGTGACGACTCCGTCGTACATCGTTGAGAGCGACGCAACGATCGTTGCGCCTCTCATGTTCGCTTATATTCTGGGACAGTAATGTTCACGCTCCCGATTGACGAAGAGCTAGAGCTTACGGAGATCCGCCGTAGCGACGCGCCTCTTTATGTCGAATATTTTCGGGATCAAGAAATCTACGCCAATACCCTCCGCATCCCTTCTCCGTATACGGAAAAGGATGCGGAGGAATTTTTTGATCGCGTTGACGCTAAGACTCGCGAATACGGTTATCCCATTAACTTTGCTATCCGTCGAAAGAAGGACGCTCTCCTCTTAGGCGGGATGGGGTTTGTGGAATTCGTCCCAAGCCATCATGCCGTAGAAATCGGCTATTGGCTCGCTAAGCCCTTTCGTGGAAATGGAATCATGACCCGCGCTGTGAAAGTCTTCTGTGAAGACGCTCACCACCGCTTCGGAATTGTTCGCTTCACCGCGGGGGTCTTCTCCCACAATCAGAAGTCCGTTCGTGTGGTTGAGAAAGCGGGATTTGAATTCGAGGGTCTTCGCCGAAAGATCTACCGAAAAGACGGCGTCTATATTGATAGCCTTCTTTACGCCAAGGTTTACTGACACTCACTTAAGCGTAGGCATAATCCTCTGGGATCAGCATGAGTGAGCGTTTTGCCCGGTACATCGCGCTCTTGACGGCGTCGAGCGTGAGATCCAATTTATCCGCAATTTCTGAATAGGAGAGGTGATCGCCAAGCCTCATCAAGAGGACCGTTTTCTGTAGCGCGGAAAGTGGCCTTGTGGCGTGCCGGAAAATGGCCTGAATTTCTCGCTTGAGAAGCGCGATTTCGGCGTTCGGCTTTTTACATTGAATTTCTTCAATGAGATTTTGAGGCTGCGCGAACGTTCTGCCGTGGACTCTTAACCAATCGACCGCCGTATTCTGCGCGAGCGTCTGCGCCCATGCTGCGAAAGATCGCTCGGAATGAAAACTCTCTCGGAAACGATGAATCTTGATGAAAGTCTCCTGGAGGAGTTCCTCCGCCGATTCGGGGTTTCGGACAATCGTTTGGATCTTTCTTAACAGGCTGTCGCGATACTGTTCATACAGCTTCTCAAATGCGGCTGCATCACCCTTTCTGAATGCTTCGTGTGTTTTCATAACTTCGTTCATAGAGGTGAGATTTTAACTGATCGTTCTTGAGCTCTCCAAATTAAATATTATTTATATAATAAAGCTTCGACACTTTTTTCTTTTCCGATCGTATTCAGTGCGTAAACAACAACGTAAATCGCAGGGAAAACACGGAGGTTTTTATGAAGTTTGTCGATTGTGTCACTTTTCGTGACCGTTATTCTCGGTACTCGCTTATAATCGCGTTGGTCGGAGTGAGTGTCGGATTGAGTTCTTGTCAATCCGATGCCGGATCAAGTGGGTCAGGCTCCGGCGGAATTCCTTTGACGGAAGCCACGCCTAAACCGACGGCACCACCTGGTTCTACGCCATCGCCGAACCCCACCGCAACTCCGGTTGCGACACCGAAGCCGACTGCGACGCCCGCACCGACGGGAGCGCTCTTCACGGGCCCAGCGGAACTCACCAAGTACGTTGTGAAATTTATCGATGATGCTAAAGCGGATGGAATGGATGTGCGTTCTCGTTTTGGTGCCTCAAAAATCACGATCCAGATCGCAAGTCTAAAATCTGTGGGCGCATACACCATTGGATTGTGTTCGAGTGGGGGCGGAAGACGAATCGTCACATTTGATACGACGTTTTGGAATTCGGTCGATGATGTTCGTCGCGAAACTCTGGTTAATCATGAACTGGGTCACTGTATTTTAAATCGAGGACACACCTCCGCGAAACTTTCGACGGGTGAATATGCTTCGATCATGACCCCGTACATTCTGTCGCGAGCGACGTACCTTGCACATTACACTTATTACATCAACGAGCTCTTTTCTAATGCTCCGAAGTTCGCGAGTGACTTAAACGAAAATGGGGCCGACGATCCCGTCGATTACATCTGCAATGGCGACCATGACGGCGGAGAAATTGTGCTTCCGAATCAAGGAAGTGAACTCCCGTGATACGTTTTCGGGACCGTTATTTCGCGTGAGTACACGGCAAGTGACTCGACACCGCGGTAAATCAGCGAATCTGGTGTCGAGTTACTTTGCATTTAATTTTTAATCTTCGGTTAATTGCCCTGTTTTCAACGAGTTCGGAGCGCTCGGTCCTGGCTGACACATCTCGCATTTGTCGACACGTAGCGAGATAATGGATAATTGAAGCTATCCAAATTGGATGCGGTTTTTAGAAGTACGTAAAGCTGAAATGCGTCCGTCTCAGGTGTTCATTTTATTTTCGCGAGCATGGGAGAGCGCACCGAAGATTCAAACCATGCCTCATCATTGGGCTGTGGTGTTTGCATTTTTATTGCTAGCGATGGGTTCTTCGGGCTGTAAGCCGAAGATGATGAACAGTACGTTTGGCAATGTTTCGGTGGCTAGCAATCCAACGGGTTCGCCGACTCCCACAGCCACCCCCACACCTACGAACGGACCAACTCCTACAGCCACCCCAACGCCAACTGCGACACCAACCGCGACACCAACCGCAACGCCGACGAACACGCCAAGTCCAACTCCAACTCCAACGCCTTTCACTTACAACTGGCCATTTACGGCAGGTACAACAGCGTCTTACTCGTTTAATGCTTCGAAGATCGATTTTACCGGTGGTGTTGCTCGATTGAGTCCTACGGACCAAGTTGATGATGATAACGCGGCTTCAGGTTTTGGAGGAGCGACGCTGACGGGAACAAGTTGGGATGCGACGAACTCATACGTGCGACTTACGCAGACTGGGTCTCCTACCAACAATTCAGAACTCGATTCAAGTTGGGCACCTTCGTGGTCAAGCGTTTCTGCATACTGGAAATTAAATAATGCTTGGACGGATTCCGTCGGTAGTAATAATGGCACGGCCTTTAATGGTGCGACATTCACAACGAGTTCTAAGGTGGGTTCTCACGCCGCCGTCTTCGATGGAACGAACGATTACGTATCCACTACCGACACAACTTCATTGGATTTTGGTACCGGGTCCTATTCAGTTTCTGCTTGGATCAAGCCAACGAATGCAAATCAACGTGCTCCGTTCATTGAGAAGCGGGATGATACGATCTTTGCGATAGGCATTGCCTCGACCAACTCATTCACTTGGACGGTTGGTAAACGGCTCGTATTTTTGGCGTATCAAGATGGTTCGAATTACCGAGGAGGTTACTCGAACATCGATGTGGCTGATGGAAATTGGCACCACGTTGCTCTTGTTGGAAATGGCACTTCCATCGCTCTTTATGTGGATGGACAATCCATGCCGTATACTCTCGACAACACGGGTGGTTCATGGCCGAACTTGACGAACCCCGGCACTGCGCCCGGTTATCTCGGTTATGACGTCGGTAATAGTTATTATTTCAACGGTAACATTGATGAGGTCGCAGTTTGGAAGGGAGCGGCTCTTAGTGCTACTCAGGTCCGCGTAATTTACGACCGTCAGTCGGCTAAATACGCGGGGACAGTAACTTCCCGTGTGATGGATGCGCTCGCAACGGGCATGAGCTGGACCAATCTCTCCTGGATTCCAACTCTTCCATTCTTAAAGTCGTTGCCTGATTATTCAGGAGGAGTTCAAAACGAAACGTCGACCAGTTATAGCTCGCTCGTCGGTTCGACAGGAAACACGGGTGATAATAACCTTATGACCGGTATTAAAGGCCTTTGGCACCTGGAGGGTACCTTTGGAGCCAGTATCGCGAACAATGCAACTGTGACTGATAATTCTGGGAATAGCCATAC
>CAYOJT010000152.1:0-7546 GCA_964404365.1 uncultured Bacteriovoracaceae bacterium | reverse complement strand
TGGATTTCTTTCAAAGGGGACAAATAAAATGGAAGAAGCAGCCGGCGGTTTAGCGTTTCTCCATCTTGGATCCCTCTGGAATACTCCAATTCAGAAGGGTCAGATGGAAACCAAAAGCCTTGGAAAACTTTCGATCATTCAAAAGCGCTCGCTCAACGCCGTTCCCGCAGAGGAACTACTTCCGTTCTAACCATTGAAAAACGTACGAAGCACGCCTGAGAGTTTCACGATCAATCCAAAAATCCATTCCATCTCGGATAAAGGCCGGATGAAGTTCGCGTTCCGGATGATAAGAATTTCGAACGAGGTAGTAGCACTGATTGCCGATCTTTCTTCTCCCGATGACAACAGACCAGTGCATCCCACAATGCTTCGGCATCAGGCCTTTGAGAATTTCGGGCCCGTCCTTATGAATACGAGCACAATAAGCAAAACTCACCGGGAGCGCGGCCGGGCGCTCAAGTTCAAGATCAACACGTTCAATACGCGTACCCGTCTTACAGACAGGGAGCTCGCTTAGGTCGATGCGATTTTCGGACTGATTACAGCCAGAATAAAACAGAGCTCGGATCGTCGAGTATGGCTTTCTTGCATTTCTTTCAATGAGGTTTTTCAATTCGGAGCGAGAGAAACTGAGGACACCACTTCTCGGTTCCATCGTCAGATAAACACCCATTACTTGTTCAGTCACAGAATCCAGGAGTATTCGACGCCTTTTCGCGGACTTCGCGCCGAATTTCTGAAGGATCTCATAAATCGCGACTGTCTTATCAGCCCATTCAGCACTCGTCTTGAAATCATCAGATTTCAAATCGGGATCGGTGCATCCACCTACAAATCGCGCTCCCTGAATCACATCACAAACGATCGACCCTGCCCTTCCACCCGCATTGGATAATGGGTCAGTCGTGTGCTGAATAGGAAACCAAATGGGCATATTTCGTCTGAGCGCGTGCTCCACTCCCAAAACGATTGGACTCGTCTTCGAACTCGCGCCGACCCCTCTCCACGCATCGATCAAAGTCGACGCGGAATAAAAACCACAAAGATTCGTTCGACCGAATCCCTGCGAAGTCGGAGGCACAGACTCAAGGCTTTCACCTGGGTTACGTAAATCGATCGTTGAACAATCGTGATCGTCAGAAAATGCGGAGAGAGAAATAAAAAACAAAAACGCTGAAAGTTTGTTTTGTCTAAAAATTTGCACCATCACTCCCTAAAGGAATTTTAATATCGATAACGAGAATCTTGCGTTGAGAGAGGAAATCAAGCAAGCCGCGCTGTCGCAAAATGAGACACGATTCACCAACCCTCGTAAAATGCCCACATTCCGAAGTCTTGCCCGATGACCCTGTGTTGCAATTCACCTGATTGCTTAATCAAAATGCACAGATACACTGGTAGGTAAGGAGTCAAAACTGACTATGAAAAAATCTAATCTCGCTCTTGTTCTAATCGCTCTCAATGCCCTCGCTCTTTCGCCTGCATTTGCAAACGAAGGCGAAGGCCCCTGTAAACAAATCAAAGCAGCCTGCGAAGCAGGCGGCTACACGAAGGGTGCACATAAGAAAACAGGAAAAGGTCTCTTCGTTGACTGCATGAAAAAAATCATGGAAGGCCAGGCCGTTGAAGGCGTAACTGTTCCCGCTGACGAAGTGGCAGCATGAAAAGCTAAAAAAGAAAAACACCACGCGAAAAAAGAAGCAGCTGCAGCAGCTGCAAAGTAACCTACCCCACAACCACAAATGAAAACGGCCCCGGACCTAACCAGTCCGAGGCCGTTTTTACTTCAATCGTAAATTTTAATTTTTTCCGACAGCGCGCTTACGAGCGTATTCCTTCATCGCGTCTTCTGCCACCTGAATGTCGCTCTCTTTAATTTCCCAGACCTTTTTCGACTTCACCATCCCGTGAAGTTTTTCGAAAAGAGCCGGATCCAGGAAGGGAGTGACTTTCCCGCTCTGATACTCAGCCTCTTTCTCGGCATAAAGGCCAAGGAAGGTCTTATCATTGAAGAGGGACTCACGATTTCGCTCTTCGATCTTTTTCAAAAGCTCGGGAGACGGATTCCGCTGAAGGTATTCAAAGAACATTCCGCTGGGAGGAGAACCTGGGAAGAACCACTCGCCGGAAAAGATCTGAATCACATCGTCACTCTCATCACGAAGGACAGGAGTCACGAAATTCACCGCGCGCTCCAGCGCATGTTTGTGAAATGCCATGAGGTCTGGCGTTCTGAGCGCGATGTGCTGCCAATGTGCGGCCGCTTTGTGGCTGTCTAACATTTCACGGACGTGGGACGATTGAGTCTTCGGCTCAGAGGGCTGAACGACAGCGATCATCGTGTTATCGAGTTTCTCGATGTATTCCCCACCCTGACCAACCGACATCGCGAAAGTCAGCGATTCATCTCCTGCGCCATTCACCCACTCTTTACGCTTTTCATAAACGATGTGCTCCGGCGTACAGCCAAAGATCGTACGAAAGATCAGGTACGAGACGTTATACATCTCGGGCTGAACCAAAAGGGTCATATGATCGACTTTAAAGTTCAAAAAAGACGGGCGTGCCATTCGTATTTTCCTGACTGAGAGTTAATTCAGTAAAGCGCCTGAAGTCGATTGACTGGAATCCATCGACTGGGATTGTTGCTTGAGCTGCGCGAGAGTTTGGCCTTCATCGACATTCACGTAGGTGTATCCATTCAGAACACGCTCGTAGAAGTTGAGAAGATCCACGCCCTCTTTAGGCTTGATGTGGCCTTCGCGGACTTTTGCTTCGATTTGTTCTTTCACGCGTTTTGCGAGGTCGGTCGCGGAATACTGAATCGTCGAAAGGACAGAAGCGATATTATTACCCGCGATCACTTCCTCGATGTAGTAGCCGCCTGGCTCAGTTTCATCCAAGAAGACGTGAACTTCATGCACGCGTCCGAAGAGGTTGTGCAGATCGCCCATGATGTCTTGGTATGCGCCCATGAGGAAGAATCCGATGTAGTACGGATCTCCGTTTTTAAGCGTGTGAAGTGGGATCGTATCCTTAATGTCGCGAAGGTCGATGAACTTGTTCACCTTACCATCCGAGTCGCAGGTGATGTCAGCCAGAGTCGCGTGGTGAGTCGGCTCTTCATCCAAGCGATGAATCGGAGCAATCGGGAATAAGTGCTGAATTGCCCAATGATCCGGCATCGATTGGAAAACTGAAAAGTTACAGAGGTACTGATCGGCCAAGGCTTTATTCAGAGCTTCGACTTCGTCAGGGACATACTTCAGACCTGCGGCGTTTTTGTGGATGACCTTGCAGATTTGCCAGAAAAGGTATTCAACCCGGGCTTTATCCTCAAGAGAGAGGAATCCGAGTTTAAACATTGAGAGCGCCTCCTCCTTACGTGCAACCGCATCGTGGAAGTGCTCGAGTAAGTTTTTCGAAGAAAGGTTCTGCGCTAAGAATCGCATCTCTTTCACGACATCATCTTCGTCTGGACTCTCGTCCATGGAGATTGGGGTCGAACCCACTTCGATCGATCCGAAAATGTTCGTGAGAAGAACCGAGTGATGAGCGACGATCGCACGACCGGATTCGGAAACGATGTTCGGTTCCGGAACTTCTTCAGCTTCGCAAATCTCTTTGATCGAGTAGACGACGTCAGCAACGTACTCTTGGAGCGAGTAGTTGATCGACGAATCGAAATTCGTACGAGATCCGTCGTAGTCGACTCCTAAGCCCCCCCCGACGTCCAAGTATTCGACGTTCAGGTTCATCTTGCGAAGTTTCGAATAAATGCGGGTCGCTTCTTTCACAGCATCCTTCACCGTTCGGATGTTTGTGATTTGGGAACCGATATGGAAATGGAGAAGTTTGAAGGAGTTTTCCATTCCTTCTTTTCTTAAAACTTGAACCGCATGGAGAAGTTCAGGCGTCGTGAGACCGAACTTCGCAGTTTCGCCACCCGAGGACTCCCACTTCCCAGAACCCTTCGAGTAGAGCTTGGAGCGAATGCCGATATAAGGCTCGACGTTCATTTCTTTTGCGACTGCGATCACTTGATAAAGTTCGGTCAGCTTCTCAACGACGATGATGACATTTTTTCCAAGCTTACGACCCATAAGCGCCATCTTGATGAATGCGTAATCTTTATAACCGTTACAGATCATCAAAGCGTCTGGAGAAAGCGTGGTCGAAGAGATGATGGCAAGCTCGGCGCGCGAACCGGCTTCCAAGCCGTAGTCGTAAGGACGTCCGGCATCGACGATTTCTTCGACGACTTCCGACATCTGATTCACTTTGACTGGGTAGACGCCTTTGTAGCGACCTTTGTAGCCGAACTCAGCGATCGATTTACGAAACGCTTCGTTCAGTGCGATCACCCGGTGGCGGATGATGTCTTGAAAACGAATGAGAACAGGAAGATTTAGACCTTGGGCTTTCACGTCCTCAACAACCGACATCAGGTCGATGCCGGGGCCTTCGCCGCGACGTGGGTGAACCGTGAGGTTACCGGTTGGGTTGATCGAGAAGTACTGATCCCCCCAGTTTTCGATGTTGTACAACTTCAACGAATCGGATGCGCCCCAAGTTCTCATATGGCCTCCGATTATCAGGCCTGTGGCCGCGCGCAAAGAATAAAAGTCAGGCATTTCCCAGAAAATCTAACCCCCTCGGGTGCGCCGCAACATCGGTCAATCTCCGTTGTTTAAAAGGACTTCATTTTTTAAAGAAACCTGCCGAAAAGAAGGGCGATGAATGCCGTCCGCTTCACCCCTGTTCGGTTTCTGGCGCTGACCTTTGCGCTGATCCTTTTTTCGTTGGCGAGCTCTTGTTCGTCAGGGCCGAAGCGCTACACCGCGTCCTATCAGGCACCCAACCGCATCCTATTTATCGGCGACTCTCATGTGGTTGGCCCTTTCGGCAGGAAACTCGATCAGCTTTTACGAACACTCCCCGACACCTCCGTAAACACATACGGAAGCTGCGGCACCATCGCTCGAAGCTGGTGGACGGGACGTAGCACGAAGTGCGGGGCGCTCATGCACGAGGAAAATGAGGTCGAGAGGGTCGAACAGAATGCCCAAACGCCTCAGATCTACACGAAGTGGAAGGACTTTGATGAGCAGATTCAGTCGGGCATCCTCACGCAGAAACCTACGCACGTGATTGTTGAGTTTGGGGCAAATTACGCAGGTTACAGTGATTCGTTTATCGAAACCGATCTGGAGAACCTTTTCAGTAAAATCTCAGACTCCGGAGCGAAATGCCTATTCGTGACCATGCCCGACACTCGCCGCGCTGATATTCGCGCGAGACAACAATTCATTATCGATAAAGCGAAAGAAAAGGCCGACGGAAATTGTGCTTTCTTCGATAGCACGGCGGTCGACCCCGACACGCATGCAGAGATCACGAAGTACCCCGATTGGGACCCGGCGCCACCCGAAGAGCCCTTCGACGGAATACACTACCGCTATAAGGAACTCGTCCCTCAAGCGAACAGCTGGGCCGAGAAAGTCTTTCAAAGATTCAGGAAGACCTCGGGGCTTTGACGGGCGGCCGGCTTGTTACCAAGCCAGCCGCGCATCTTCGAAGAATTTAACCGAGGAACGAGCTATCAATGAGGACTGGTTTGAAACGGGATGCTTTCTGCGGGCACCTTCACCTTGGCATCATCCACGATACGAAATGCGATCGGCACACGCTGGACGCTTGCACTTCCCAACAGTGAGTGAGCGAGCCAACCTGGGTTCGCATACTCTCCGCGGCGATGAGCAAGAGGATCCATCATTTCGCCCAGCATCTGGTGACCCGGGCTACTCCAAACCTTCTTAAGCCTGTCGATATCTTTGAGGTCTTTCTCTTCGACACTGTAACCGTACTTCTTCATCTGCTCGATGACTGATTTTTTATCGAAGGAAACGATTTTCTGGACCAATGGGTGTGATCCGTCCACATCGCCTGAGGGGATTTCGTAAGTAGTCACGATCTTATCTCCGATCGGCAAATCACCGAACCAGTGCGTGCATCCGTTAAACACGTTCGCGGGCATGTAGGACTGCCCGGTTCGCGAAACAAGCAGCCAAGGCTGCGTCAGGAAGCTTTGAACGCTCGAACCAAACAATGAAAAATAGAGACTCGCTCGGTCAGCTTCGAACTCTTTCAGAAGAATAGGAATGACGAGGGTGTCGTTCCGATATCGCTGAAAGAAAGTGTCTGCATCCAATTGCAGCTGGTTCGCTTTATAACCGGTATGAGAGGAAACCAGCGAGCCAGCGTTCGGATAGTGAATCTGATAAAGCATGTGTTTATTCACAAAGTTTTTCTGAAACTCGGCGAAAGTCTCGCGGCTCAGTGAAATCACCAAGCGAGGTTCGCCCAATTCAGAAGGTGGGACGACGCTGCCTGGAGGAGCTTTCAAAAATCGTTTCCATACCGCCGATGCCTTCGTTGCTTTCAAGTACTTTCCGAGCCAGCTCTCTGGCGACGGTCGCTTTAGGTCTTTACCGTAAAGAGCAGTTTGTACGTCCTGTAATGTGGCCAGCTCAGCTGCGAATGACTGAGAAAGTGGAACTGAAATAAAGAGCGCGAGAAGAGTAAATAAGCGGGTCATGGGTACTCCATCTGAGAATATCGTTACAGAGAGAAAAGTAGACTGTATTAATCAACTATTCAATTGAGTCTTACTAAACTTTGAAGGCCAAACGTGAGTAAACGCTTAAATTTGGGCGGGCTAACCCGGATTCATTTTCTTTGGATAGCGTAAATAAACTCAATAATAACAATAACTTAATAATAACTCTCCCTGAGCGCAATCCGTTCAGAAACTTCATGCATTCCCAGGCCAGGAGCTTGGCCTATTTGAGGCACAAATCGACGCAGATAAAATTAATGCGGAGCGTCTTTTTTTCTTACACCTGCCTGAGACGCATGATAGTTGTCGTCGCCGATTGGGGAATCGAGAATCTATGGTTCAGGGGAAAATTTATTCCGTCATCAAAAACAGCGTTTTCGGGACATCTCTATTTTTTTGTCTGGGAGCGACTCTCGCGTCGGAGGGATTTTTAAATTCCGCTTCAATCCAGACGAAGTTTTCGGGCGAGGAGTCTCTTGAAGCGTACCTTGAACAGATAGCCATCCATAAGGCGGCGGTGTCAGATCTTATCTCCATTTATGGGGAGAGAGTTTCGGCTTGGCCCAGAAGCGCGATTCAGAAGAACGAGATCATTAATCGCGAAGAAGAGATTCTTTGTTTAGAGTTAAAATCTTTTTCTTTAGTGAACAAACTTAATCTCGAAGTCGACTGTACGACTCGCCCCAAAAAATTACCGTCAATGCAGCTCTCCCTTCTGAAGACCATCGACAATGAACTGGCCATCGGCTCGGTGGAAGAAGGTGTACGTCAGAAGCTCGGGTATCTGAATGCCGCGATTACAAAATTTGAAAAATTAAAAAATCTGTATCCAGGACTTAGTTACGAGGAAAAAATTCGTGACTACAAAACTGAAGTCACCTGCTTGGAACAATATCCAAATGTGATTTCATGCCCAGACAGCTT
>CAYOJT010000151.1:0-7573 GCA_964404365.1 uncultured Bacteriovoracaceae bacterium | reverse complement strand
GTACGGCATGTAGGGTTCGAGTTCATCCAGATTGAGAGTCGTCGTGACGTAATAATGATCTTTTCTTTTTGCGAGGTACCCCACACAAGAGCTAACGCCTATACTTTTTCGCCCAACGAGTTCTGAAAAGTACCCGTTCAAGAACCAACAAGTTAATCCTTCGTTCCTATCAAGATCCTCCTCGGTGAGTGGCTTATTGTAGTCGCCGCCATTGTAGTAATGAAAAAGGACTCGCACCGAGTAACTCTTCCCACCGATGAGTACATTCGCATTGGCCTCATAATGGCGACCCTTTTCGACCTCTCCTCGCAGCGCGCGAGCGACTTCAGCGCTCTGCTCCTTTCGTTCAGAATCCGTTTTCGCTCTCTTATATCTCGTTTCAACGAGATTTTTTTCAATGAATTCTGACTTTCGCTCGTAAGCGATTCGAAGTTCGGCAACCGAAGCCTCGCTCAGGATTTTTTCACGAAGTGAGGTCGGTACGGTCGTGCGCTCCAAATCTTCCTGCCCGACGCTTTTGTCCGTCGTTCGTGAACTAGCAGACACTAAAATCTGGTCGCTCTCATGGGCGCGCGGTTTTTGGGTTAGATCTGAAGGCGATCCCTTGGCACTTAAGGAGTTCGTTTCCGCGTTCATTAGACTTCGCGGTAAGAAAACCGTAGCGAGGCCCATCCCGACTAAGATCAGTCCTACCGGCTTCAAGAGGCCGGTATTTTTGCGGAAGTTATTCTTCATCTCGTCCAGTGTAACAAAGAGCCTCATCCGACCAAGCCAAAAGAAAAACCCCGCCTCAAACAACCAGTTTGAGGCGGGGTCAGAGCTTTTAATCGTATAAAAACGATCTCATTACTGGGGAAGGGCTTCCGTAGTCGCCGCAGCCTGCCAGCGTGGCTTATAGATATCGTTTAGGACTTTGTAATAGCCGCGGAATTCGAGCGCCTTGTGAGTCCACAAGAAGTTCGGGTGTTCACGGCGTTGAGCCCATTTACCACCGATGATGTTTCCATCACGATCGAGATCCAAGCGATAACGGTAAGTCATCGTCTTAATCAAGTTCTTCGGAGTTCCAACGACTGGATTCCAATTTTGGTAAATCTCAGCCACGTAGTGAAGGTCGGTTTCAACCCAGACTTTGCGCTTCGATAAACCATCGAGGTTTCCTTCTTCGCCTTCCTCTCCCCTAATGAGGCGGGATTCGTAACCGACGATCGGCTGGTTCCAAACTTCAGTGATCCGCGCTGCGGCTTCCGAAGTATTGATGTTCGCACCGAAAGATTCCTGCATGAGCCCGATTTGGTTCGTGAGAATCACGTGGAACGCACCTGGGTTCACGTCTTTGATTCCGATACGGCCACGGAAGAGGTTTCCGAGTCCAGCACGGTTTTCCGTACGTAAGCCGACTTGTTTAACCAAGTTTTCCGGGTAAACGGTGAGATATTTCTGAAGATCGAGTGGGCACTGATTCACCATCGCGTCGCGATTCGCAGCCACTGCTCCGTTCACCACTTGGCTTTGGCAGTACGCATTTCCACCGCAGTTATCGTACTGTGATTTCAATTCTGCGTTCTGTGGCTTCTTCATCCAATACTCAGTCACGTAAGTTCCTTTTAAGTATTGGTCGGTGGCACACCAAGCACCATCAGCCAGGTATTTACCAAACTCTTCGCGAAGGTCGGCCGGAAGATCGACCCAACGATTACCGTCCATATTATCCACAGAATCGAGGTACTGGATCTGGTTGTTGAAACGACCCACCCAGCGTTGACCGCGGGCGAAATCATACATCTTCACGCCGTAATACTGGCTCATGAGCGCTTTAATATCAGATGAACCAAACGGAACGACGATTCCGTCTGGGTTAATTCCTGTGCTCGCTTCAGGTTCTGGATGGTGAATCGCAGCTTGAATCCAGCCGTGACAAATCCCTTCCCAGCCCGGAGCGTCGGGCTTAGTGCGATCCCGTTCCATTTTTACGGTCGGGTAATCGTAGCGACCTTGAAGGATGTCGAGTTTTTCAGCAGGAGAAAGTCGCTTCAGCTCGTCTTGTGACATGCGTGCGACTTCTTCTTTGGTTGGTGGAACGTAGGTGAAGAAATTTCCTGCGTCTGGACCGTTCATCCACCGGAAGGAAATACCGCCGCGATTCGATTGCCAGTAGTTATCCGACCAGGGAGCGCGCTCTTTTGGGAGGGACGCTTTGAAGGGAAGCTTACTGAGCTGATAAGTGTATTTGTCGCTCATGATGTGCGGATCGTTTGCCGCATTCCATTCTTCGGCAGCAAACGCCGTCACCGAGGACAGCTGAAGGACGACTACTAAACTCGCAGAAACCGCGAGATGAGAATTTCTAAACAACATATTTTTCACCCTGACCGCAGGTTGGGGAACCGCGGTTTGACCGTAGAACCCGAATGTTCTTTGTAACGGCGCCCGCTTCATATCAAATATTGATATGCCGCGTAAAGAATAATTGAAGAAATTGGTCTAGAATTATTAGATATATCTATATATCTGATATTATTATATTTTTTTGCACAACTATAAGTTTGCCTTTTAATATGCATCGCGTTATTTACCATTGGTCTCACTAGGGGAAGGGTCCATGCTGATTTTCAACTTAAAACGCGCGCGACTAGCCGCGGCCTTTGTGGCTGCGAGTAGTCTCCTCACCTCGTTCGCCTATGAGCTCGAGCCGATCGAAGAATATTTCGAGCCCAAACAAGACTTCAGTCCTTCGGATTACGGAAAGGTCGCTGTCGTAGCCTGGGCGCCTGCCGAAGATAGCCCACTCGGTGTTTCGAAATCCGAAGCGGAAGCGTTCAAACAACGTCAACGCGAGACCCTCGCTGGTTACATTCGAACCGCAGCCGAAAAGGGCGCAAAAATGGTGATTACACCCGAGTTTGCGACCGTCGGATATCCCGATAACCCGGAACTTCCACCCGAGGATGATCAGTTTCACACGCGCGAGGAACTAGCGCCGTATGTAGAGACGATCCCGGGTCCAACGAGTAATTATTTTAGTGCGCTTTCAAAAGAGCTTCACGTCTACATCCACGTCGGCCTAGCCGAGGTGGACCCGATTACCGGGAATTATCACAACTCAGTCGCAGTTCTCGGCCCAGAGGGAAATCTGATCGGCTCCTATCGAAAGATGCACCTCTACTCTGTCGAACACGATTTCCTGGTGCCCGGCACCTCGCCTTTTTACTACGAATCATTTTTCGGAAAAGTCGGCGTAACCATTTGTAGCGATGTGAGCAGCTATGAACCGATCGGTTCTTACCGTGAGGCGGCCGTTCAAGTGAACGCGCTCAGCACTTCTTGGGCGGCCTGGAACTCGGGAATGAACGCCTTCCGAAGAGCAGCCGTCAATGGGAATAGCTACGTTTTAGCGGCAAATCAGACCTATTTTCCAGACTCGGGTGTGATTAGTCCGAACGGTAAAAACCAAAGTCACATCCGCCAATCGAGCGGGATCGCCTACGGATACGTTCCTTACGCGATTTATGTCCGAGCGCCGGAACTCCTCGCTCATCTTCAGCCAGAAAAGCTTCGATAAGGAATCAATCGCCCCAGCCGTCTTTACCAAGCTTCGTCCCATCGGTGTAACCATGGGTCAGGAGTGAGTCGAGCGCCGAAAGCGGCCAAGCGAGAATCGGCGAAATGCCCAAAGCAGCTGTGTGAAGCGAGCGTACGGAATTCGCGAAGAGTTCTGTCGGAGTGAATCCGAAGAAGACCAGTCGCGAGAATGAACGGGTCCCAAACAGCAGGGTGTTCATATTCATGAACGCACCCAAGAAATTCCAAGTCACGTTTTCATAAATCTTATAATAAATATTAAATGAAATACGGCGCTTTGCGATCGCCTGAAGCGCGTACTTCTGAACGAGAGGATGGGGTCTGAGGCGAGAAGGCACATCACGAACCACCCACGCGGACGCAAGCTCAAAGCCCTGCTCGAGCTTCCAGGAAAGCCCGGTGAAAGGCAGGAAAATCAGAACGAGCGAGTTCGCAGTGAAGCTATCAAGATCCAACCGACCCAGAGTGATGAAGTTCACGATCAGTGCCGTCACAAAAGTCGCTTTGAGTGTCGGCAGAATGTAGTGCAAAACCGTGAATTTCTGATTGTGCCACCAGGTATTCTCCGAGTTGAAAAACATCTTTCGAAATAGCCACGCCGTATACCCATGATGAACATCTTCACCTTGAGGCGCATTTTCGAATCGACCCTCATTCATGGTGTCCTGCTGGATCTTAAGCCAGGTGTCTGAAAATATACCCGCGATTACGCTATAGATGAATACGTTGAGAAACACATAGCGCGACAGGTAGAACCACGAATTCTCGCTAAACATCTCTACATGGAGCGGCTTTAGTATCCCTTCAGTGATACCCGCGTAGCAGATTAAGATGAAAACGATCTCTTGAGGCTTATCAACCAGGTTCGAAGCGAGCATCGATCGCACGGCGCGTGCCATGGCTTTCGCGTTATCGAACTGTCTCTCAGTCACCTGAATGATCTCGATCTGACGACAAGTGACCGGACTAATCGTGGACTGAACGGAATATTTAAGCGCTCGAAAGAAATCCCAGACGAGTCCTGCCGCGGACACGGCCTCGCCTTTCACGCTCGCCACGAGGCTATCGGCCTGTTTTACGTCCAAGCTGAGATCTACCTGTTCCTTCAGGAGTTCCAGCTTTCGCGCATCCACACTCATGGCTCCCAAGCCCAACCACTTCGCCATCGCAGCGGCCTGAATCGCATCTACCGTGCGAAGAAAAGAAACCCGATAGATTCCACGTCGGCGAAGGTGAATCGCTTCGGCGGCTTGAAGTGACGCCGCATGAATCAGTGCCTCGCCCGGAATGAGCGCACGCTCAAGCTCGCGGAGTCGACGATAGGTCGCACAGCGAAAGAGACACAGATAAAGCATGACGGGCAGTGAGCGAAGTCCACCGTTCCAATTCGACGGGAGCGTATCTTTCTTAAATCGCGAGGTCGCCGTCCCGAAAAAGCTTGGATAAAGGAGGACCGTAAGAAAAAGAACCGGATGAAAAAGAGGAAAAAATGTTCTGAGCCCGAACCAGACGTTCCAAACACGCGAATAGAGTACGGCAGAATTCGTCATGGAAGCGAAACTGAAAAAGAAATGCAAAAGCGCATCCGGCAGCGTCCGAATCTGATGACGATGACTGCCTGACCAGAACCCCTCAAATCGTTCCATCCAATGGCGATCTTTCGCTCGGATCACCTTCAAGAGTGCTTCCACTTCACGAGTGTCGGCCTCTGAAAACTCGGTCTTCTCCCCTAAGGCCTCGGCCTCTGCGTCAGAAAGAGTCGCGAGATATGCGACCTGCGCTTGATCCTGACGCTCAATAAACGCCAGAATCGAAAGACGCCTTCCAGAACGCTTGAGATCGCGCAGGAGGAGAATCGTATTCACAATGATATGAGGAACGCCGATGATCGCGGCGAGAGTTACCGCGATTGCCGCCACACCGGTCAAGAGTCGCCCGAGTGCGTCTCCCTGAAGGTAGGCGTTCGCCAAATGCGCCGGATTGAAACCCCAAGCCGTATCCTTCAACGCCTCCCAGGCCAGTTGAACGAAGCTTAAGATTTTATGAAGTATCGCGCTTGCGACAGTAGCAAGCATATGGATTAGCCTAATTGCCGATTAGGTTCGAGAGTCGGCGCAGGCGCAGCACGCGTGTGAATGCGACGTAAAGAATCTGGATCCGTTTTCACGCGTTGAACCGCCACCTCGAGTGGATCCTGGGTCCAAAGCGCCACTAATGGAACACGCTCCTTTGGAGCTCTGTGTAGAAGAAATTCATGAAAAGCCACGATGTAAGAATGCGCCTCACAGAAGAGATCGCACTCCTTCATTCCAAAGAGCTTTAAAAACTGCTCGCCGTTATCGCCAATAGGCGCGGTCGTAAGCCAGGTTAAACAGTTATGGCGCGCGTCCCGATCCAGGAGGCGGTTATCTTCAAGTTTCGCATTCGTCGAATGCGAGCGAACCGTGAAGTCGGGTTCAACCAAGCTTAAGCCGTGTGGAGTACCCAGAACGGTTGCAGGCGATTTCCGGATATTAGAAATATACTGCTGAAGGCGCCCCTGTTCTTCAGCCGTTAAGCGAAAAACACACTCGGCGCGATCCGTTTTACCCAAGCGATAAGGTGCGGTCGTTAAACCGGAAAACGGGCCGCGATGCGGGCGATAATCGAGGGTCTCGCCTTTATGGCTGAAATAAACATGCATCATCTTGATCGAGATGATGACCGACAGGAGATCTGAACCCAGTCCCTGAGTATAATCGCGGGATAACGCTTCATCATCACGAGACGAGAGTCCCGCGCGAGAAAGAACCAAGACAGGACGCTCACCTGTTTTCACAAGCGCAGCCTGGTTGGGCCACTTTCTTAGGAGTTGATCCCAGCTGGTTTCCAAGACAAGTCCTCCACCGTGTTCAATTTTTGACCCGGTTTTCCAAGGTAAGAAACTGCATGCTCTGCTGCTTCAGCAGACACCCAGAGTCCGATCGATTCTTCGCTGAAGTCCAGAGTATGCATAGGTAAAAACGTACGCGCAACATTTCCAAAGAGAACTTGGCGATGAAGCGCGGTCGGTCCACGTCGATCCCAGGTAGCGGCCTGGAGCTCGAAGTGCTCCTCAAGTTTTTTCAAAGATTCGATATAGCGTGAGTGAACAGCGCTACGCATATGTTCAGGAATTTGGTTCAAGATCGATTCCGGGTTCCAGCGGAAAGACTCATCCAACCGGCTGAGCACATCGCGTTTGAAGCGAGTGGCGTCGAAGCGATTGTAGGTATCTTCGTAAATTTCCCAAAACATTTTCTCAATCGGCATTTGCTCGATCGCGTCCGCCGCTGCACTATCAATGCTGCGTAGAGCGCCGAGAAGCGTCGTTTGTTCGATCACGGAACGGCTATCTTTGTGGAGGCGAACCGGAGCTGGCTCTGCTTTCACAGCGTGAGTCTTAAAGAGAATGTTCTGCATGAGGATCGGCTGACGCTCGTAGCGGAACCAAGGATGGAGTGTATTCACCTCACCCACCGTCGTCGGGCGGCGGAAGTGCCCGATTCCAAGGTCAGTCAACTCGCCCGCAAGGGAAACCTGACCGTAATGAAAGCTATCTTGGGTGAATCCGATCGCTTGCATGATGGCGACGTTTTTCGCGCATGCCTCAAGCATGAACTGGAAATACTCAACATAACTCATCTCGCGATCCTGGCCTTCGATCAAACGGAGCTGCTTGATCGCATCGTTGATCGCTGCACGGCGGGTTGGAATATCGAGTTCGAAAAGGTTACTGATCCGAGTCTGGACGCGGAAGCCACGAACGTAGTTCCCGGTCCAAGCCGAGAAGTCGGAGTATTCTTGAAGGTGGTGATGGTTCGTGACAGCGAGGCCCGCAGTGACGCGAATTCCGGCTTGTTCCAGAATTTCGGTGTGGACCATATCGCGCTCGGCTTCTGACATCTCGAGCATTCCGTCAAAGCCACGGGAAGCATAACGAAGTTTGTTTTCGCGCGTGTAGCGTTCCACT
>CAYOJT010000150.1:0-7621 GCA_964404365.1 uncultured Bacteriovoracaceae bacterium | reverse complement strand
TCATGAACCAGCTTTTTGATTTCGGTGAGGCGATGTTTGCGGTTCAGGAGAATTTCCTGAAAAAACTAAAATCTATCCACGCTCTCCTTCAGTCAGAAGATGTGGGCTTCATTCTCGTAGGCTCCCCTGTTCCAGAAACCGCACCGGAACTCGCCCATTTCCTTTCACGGATTCACGAACGTGGTTTTCACTTTGAGGGCATCCTCCTCAATCGATCCGTGAGTCACTTAAAGACTGAGCAGCTGGGTGGCGAAGAGGATGCTTTGATTCGCGCCCTTCAGGCTCGAGAAGAGGATGCCATTCGCGCGCTTCGCACAAACCTCGGCAGCAACACTTCTCATTTATTTTTCACGCGCTTGCCTGAGCTTGCGCGCGACGTTCATGACTTAAAAGATCTATCCACCGTATCGGAGCACATCGACGATGAAATTCCTTAAACAAACGACCCATGACAGCAGCCTTCCCGCTCCACTTCAGTTCTTAATCGCGCTGGGGCTCTTACTTCTCTGTGCTCACGTACTCAGTATTCGATCGGTGCACGCGGAAGACATCACTCCGACGCCCACTCAGACTCCGGAGCGCGTTCGCACGGAAGAAGAGAAAAAGGAAATCAGCGCTCTTTGGAATGATGCCATGGAGGCGTTTCAAGCGCGTAAATACTCAAAAGCGTCCGAGCACTTGGAGAAGATGATTGCTAAATACCCGGCAGAAGCTCAAGGCCAAGGCGCCCGCTATTATCTCGGCCAGAGCCTTCTCTTCAGCGGAAAAACAAGAGAATCCATCCCTCAATTTCAATCCTCGATTGAGGCTCTTGGAAAAACCCCGGAATCAGCCGAAGCACGCCTCTACTTGGGCCGCGCGTATTTAGACGCTTCCCAGTTCACGGAAGCTTATTTGGTGTCCGAAGAAATCATTAAAATCACCGGCGTTCACTCTACCTACCGCTCAAAGGCGCTTCTCCTTCGTGCTCAGGCTCAGGTTGGGCTCAAACAAAACGTTGAAGCGGAGAAGACTCTCGCCTCATTCCAGGCGGCAGCCGACCAAGACCCCGAACTGGAGAACGAACTTGCGAATTCATTTTTGATTAGCCTCCTTCTCAAGGGGAACCGCTGTAACGAACTCCCGAGCTCGAAAACACTCAGCGAAGAAATTTTAGTTTCGGAACTCACTCGAAAATCGGTCTGCATTTTAGAGATGGCAGGAATGCTTTCAAAAGGAACAAGACGCCTCGGCGCAAAGGAAGTGAAAAGTTCAACCGAACCACTGTTTACAGCGCTTGAACACTTTGCGGCGGTTGCGAAGAAGCCGCCGCTTGATCTTTCGAAAAAGAAGAAGAAAGAAGCAGAGACTGCGGTGAACGAACTTAAAACTCGTATTTATACCGAAATCGAAAGCACACGCTCCCTGATCGAAATCGCCTGGCAGGATAAAGAGCCACTCGCTCCTGCTCTCAAACGCTTAAAGGAATGGAATCCAGCTGCCCTCTAAGAGCGAGGATTTGGAAAACTGATTATGACTAGAAAGATAGACGCAAACGCGCACCTCAAGTTTAAGAAAGCTCTTGCTGCGAAAATTCAAGCCGCAGATAGCAAACTCAACGCCTGGTACGAAAAGCACTCGAGCCAAGTAACGACGCCGATCTACAGCTCAGTCGATCTTCGCGACTCCGGGATGAAGATCGTGCCCGTGGATTCGAATCTTTATCCGGCGGGATTCAATAATATTTGCCCAGAAGATCAGCGAACTGCTCCGCCTATTCTGAGAAACTCTATTGAAAAACGCGGAAAGGAAATGGGACTCAGTTCAGTCACGAAGGTCGCGATCATCCCAGAGTTTCACACGACGAATAAGTTTTATCTGGAGAACCTCTATTATTTGCGCGAGCTTCTCGTGACATCTGGACTCGAAGTAAAGATCGCGTGGATTTCGCCTGAAAACCAAAAACTGACTGGGCCAACCGCACTCACCACGGCCAGTGAAAAGACCGTGGTTGTTGAGGAAGCGAAAATCGAAAACGGGACCTTAGAGCTCACGGATTTTAAGCCCGATCTTATTCTTTTGAACAATGATTTCTCGGGCGGTTATCCGCCTATTCTCGATACAATCAAACAACCGATTTTGCCGTCCCATAAACTCGGTTGGCACACTCGAAAGAAGAGTGAACATTTCCGTCACTACAACCGACTTGCACGGGAGTTTGCGGAAGTCGTTGGGATCGACCCCTTTACAATCACGATAGACACCGAACCCGTCGATGATGTGAACTTTGATGAGAGCGTGGGTATCGATCGCGTTTATGAAACGACGGTTGCGATGTTTGAGCGACTCAAGAAGGAACATGAAGCTCATAAAATCTCTGAACCTCCCTTTGTGTTTGTAAAAAACAATTCTGGGACTTACGGAAGGGGAATCAGGGTCGTTCATGATCCGAAGGAACTCCTCGAGATGAATCGACGCTCAAAAAACAAAATGAGCGTTGGAAAAAATAAACGCACGATCGACTCCGTCGTCGTTCAGGAAGGTATTCCAACATCAGTCCTAGTCGACCGCCTCCCTGCGGAGCCGGTGATCTATCTTTCGGGCTGTGAGTTGATTGGTGGATTTTTAAGAACGAATACGGAACGCGGGAAGGACGAAAACCTGAACAGTCAGGGCATGGTTTTCAGAAAACTTTGTATGACGGATCTCCGAGAACACTCCGAGGATAACGAGGGCGACGAGCTACCGATTTTGGAGTGTGTTTACGGCTCCATTGCTCTTATATCGGCTTTGGCGACCGCGTACGAACTGAAAGAGCACTTGCGCGGCGCGTGAGCAGAAGCTAAAAACACCCCACATCTATAGAGAGGGATCCATGCCATTCCAAAACGCGCTCGAATGTATCGGTAACACGCCCATTGTTCGTCTCTCGAAGATGAACGAGGGCTGCGAGGCGGAGCTCTACGGAAAACTCGAATTCATGAACCCAGGCGGGTCGGTGAAAGACCGAATCGGCGCCTACCTGATCGAAGATGCGGAAAAGCGCGGGGTGATCAGACCGGGCGGAACAGTCGTCGAAGCAACCTCCGGGAACACGGGAGTGGGCCTTGGAATGGCAGCCGCGATCAAGGGCTACAAATGCGTTTTCGTTCTTCCGGATAAGATGTCGGCTGAAAAAATCCAGTTCCTTCGCGCGTTTGGTGCAGAAGTCGTGATCACTCCATCGGGCGTAGAACCTTCCGATCCACGCTCCCACTACTCAGTCGCTAAGAAGATCGCAGCTGAAACCCCAAACAGCTTTCTCGTGAATCAATACGACAACCTCGCAAACAGCGAAGTCCATTACAAGCGCACGGGCCCCGAGGTCTGGGCTCAATTTCCTGAAATCGACGCATTGGTCGGCGGAATGGGCACGGGCGGAACACTTTGTGGAACCGGAAAATTCTTAAAGGAAGTAAAACCTTCCATTAAGATCGTTTGCTCTGATCCCGTTGGCTCCATCACTCAAGACATGTTCAAGCATGGAAAAGCTCTGAAGCCAGCAGCTCCTTACAAGGTCGAAGGCATCGGTGAGGATTTTGTACCGAAGAACTTCGACTTCAAGGTGCTCGACGATGTGGTTCAGGTGAATGACGTCGATTCCCTCACAACAGCGCGCGCACTCCTTTTAAGAGAAGGTATCTTCGCTGGAACTTCAGCCGGAACTGCCGTCGCGGGCGCGAAAGCTTGGGCAAACGCTCAACCCGATAAAGCAAAAGGTAAGAAGATTCTCGTCATTATCCCGGACTCCGGAGATCGTTACATGTCGAAACTCTGGAACGACGAGTGGATGATCGAAAACGGAATTCTAAACGCTCAAGCGAAGAAAATGCCGAAAGTAACGCTCTGGAAAGACGCGAAAACTCCTTTCGGTCTGAAACTTTAAACTTCCAGAGGAAACAACCCCATGTCGAAAGTAAACTCAAGCGACCTCGAATTCGGTTTCGGTACAAAAGCCATTCACGCGGGCCAGGCTCCTCACGGAGATTCGGGCGCAGTGATGACTCCGATCTATCAGACTTCAACTTATGCGCAGGAATCGCCAGGAAAACATACCGGCTACGAATATTCCCGTACCGACAACCCGACCCGCACGGCCTATCAGCAGTGCTTAGCTGCTTTAGAAGGCGGACAATACGCACTCGCCTTTTCCTCAGGCCTTGCAACGACCGATGCGATTCTCCACACGTTGAAGTCAGGCGATCACGTCGTTTGCTGCGATGATGTGTATGGCGGAACTTATCGATTGTTCGAGCGTGTTTACCGCCAAATGGGGATCGACTTTACTTTCGTTGATCTCACAGACATTTCAAAAGCAGAAGCCGCATTCAAAACGAACACGAAGCTTCTTTGGATCGAAACTCCAACAAATCCGACCCTGAAGCTTGTCGACATCGAGAAGCTCTCCGCTCTGGCTCATAAAAAAGGCGCGATCGCCGTTGTCGATAACACCTTCATGAGCTCTTACTTCCAAAAACCATTGAAGCTCGGCGCAGATATCGTCATGCACTCAGTGACGAAGTACATGAACGGACACTCCGATGTCGTGGGAGGCGCGCTCATCACGTCGAACGACGCACTCTACGAGCGGCTCAAATTTTTCCAAAACGCGGTCGGCGCGGTGCCGGCTCCACAGGATTGTTTCCTCGTCATGCGCGGCCTGAAAACACTTCACGTTCGCATGCAACGACATGCGGAAAACGCGGCCAAAATTGCTGACTTCCTCGAAAAGCATCCGAAGGTCGAGCGCGTGATTTATCCTGGATTGAAATCACATCCTCAACATGAGCTTGCGAAAAAGCAGATGTCTGGCTACGGCGGAATGATCACTTTCTTCATGAAAGGCGGCCTCCCTGAGGCTCGCTCCTTCTTAGAAAGAGTGAAGCTCTTCACGCTCGCAGAATCTCTGGGGGGTGTGGAATCCCTAATCGAGCACCCTGCGATCATGACTCACGCGAGCGTTCCTGCTGAAATGCGGAAGAGCTTAGGAATCCTCGACAACCTCGTTCGCGTCAGTTGCGGGATCGAGGACTGCGATGACCTCATCCGAGATCTAGCACAAGCGCTGGGTTAGTTTCGATTAGTCCCAAAAAATCAGCGAGATCAGTCGGATGGGTGCCACCGTGGCTCCGTTTTGACGGATCGCGCCACCCTCAAACGCGCATATAAGCATTTCCAGCCTGCGATTCGTCGGCACAGAAGATGCTCAATTGGGCCTATTACTTTTGGATGTTTAACTCGTCTTATGACGAAAAATACGAAGGACCTGATTATGCGTTCGATTTCTCTATCCCAAGCTCTGCTTTTCACGGCACTTGCCGGCGCGTGCGGTACAACACCCCTCACCTCTCACGCGAACACGAACAGTGAGCGAGTCACTGCTGGAAGCGGCGACGCCTCACTGACCATTATCCGCCATAAATACGAAGCGGGCGAAATCACGAAGCTCTGCGACGCCTCACTCGCGAAAGCAAAATCGGCCATCGATGCGCTCAAGAACATGAGCATCGCTGATAAAAAGAATTTCAAAAAGAACATGCTCGCTTACGACAATATCCTCGCTGATTTGTCAGACGAAGCTGGCCCCCTCACCTTCATGGGCTACGTTCATCAAAACGATGCACTTCGTGAAGAATGTTCGGCTTGCGAAGAAAAACTGGGGCAGTTCTATCCAGAATTACAAGCCGACAAGAACCTCTATCAAACATTGAAACTTGCAAAAGCAAAGAACGCTGAACAAAAACGCCTCGTCTCTGAAACGCTCCGCGTATTTGAGAAGAACGGGATGAATCTAAGCGATGAAAAACTTGCTGAACTGAAGAAACTCAAACAAGACCTCTCGACCCTTCAAACCAAGTTTTCAACCAACCTCAATAACGACGTCTCTACCCTCACTTTCAAACCTGAAGAGCTCGATGGATGCACTGAGGCTTTCTTGGCTCGACTCAAGAAAACTGAAACTGGAATGTACGTCGTGACGACCAAGAGCACGGATTACGTGCAGGTTATGGAAAACGCTAAAAATCCAGACACGCGTAAATCGATGCTCGTGGCTTACTTAAACCGCGCGGCAAACGACAATACGAAACTACTGGAAGACGCCGTTCTCCTTCGTCAAAAAATCGCGGCGATCCTGGGCTACAAGACCTGGGCTGATCTTCAACTCGACGGCCGCATGGCGAAAAATAAGGACACTGTTCTTAAGTTCTTAAACGGTCTTAAAGAGAAGCTCTCTGCGCGAAACGCCGAAGACCTGACGCAACTCCTGACTCAGAAGAAAAAGGGAGAAGGCGCAGCAAGCATGATCAATCACTGGGACATCGCTTTCTATCAAAAACAATTGAAAGAAGCGCGCTACTCTCTGGATGATGAAAAGATCTCCGAATACTTCCCAGCTGAATTCGTCATGAGCGGACTTTTCGAAATTTATTCAAAAATGCTCGGCGTGAAGTTTGTCGAAGTCAAAGACGGAGATGTTTGGGCAGAAGGCGTGAAGCTTTATGAGATTCACGATGCAAAATCGAATAAGCTCCTCGCCTATTTCTACACCGACTCGATTCCTCGCCCAGGAAAATACGGCCACGCTGCTGCATTCTCGCTCATAAACGGTCGCGTAGTGAAGAATAAGACCCTATTCAAAAAGAGCCAGTATTCCGTACCGGTGTCCTCGATCGTGTGTAACTTCACACCACCGGTCGGTGCGAAGCCTTCACTTCTCCTTCACGATGAAGTTGAAACTCTTTTCCACGAGTTCGGTCACATCATGCACCAAACTCTGACGAGAGCTCCTTATGCAAGCCTGGCCGGAACTTCGGTTTCGCAGGACTTCGTCGAAGCTCCTTCTCAAATGCTTGAGAACTGGGTTTGGGATAAAGCTCTGCTGAAAAAGATTTCGAAGCACTATTCGACCGGTGAGGCACTTCCGGACGATCTCATTCAGAAAATGCTCGATTCGAAGCGATACATGATGGGTTATTCCTATACCCGCCAGCTCCTCTTCGGACTTTTCGATATGACCATTCACCAGGCGAATGGCCCAGTGGATGTCACGAAAGTTTATAACGACCTTTTCAAAGAGATGGTCGGTATTGACCATGTGGAAGGCGCTCACTTTCCTGCGACCTTCGGTCACCTGATGGGCGGCTACGACGCTGGCTACTACGGTTACCTCTGGTCGGAGGTTTACGCTCAGGACATGTTCTCGCGATTCGAAAAAGAGGGTCTCGTGAACTCAAAAACGGGTGGCGACTATCGCAGACTCATCCTGGAAAAAGGGAATATGGAAGATGCGCTCTCGCTCATCACCCAATTCTTGGGTCGCGAACCGAACACAGAAGCCTTCTATAAGAAGCTCGGTATCGAATAGTCGATTAGCATTTCGAACTCGAAAGCCCACGTGATCGACTAGGTCACGTGGGCTTTCTTATTGTAAGGATTCAGAATTTTAATAACGCGCAGCATCCAGAAAGCCGAACGTTTTACATTGTTTTTCCACGGCTCTCCGCATAACAATAGGAACAACATGAAAAAACTAAAGCAACTCATTCAGGCTATCCTGAAGTCTAATAATCGCCTTCAACTCGCTTAATTCTCACCTGCTTAC
>CAYOJT010000149.1:0-7665 GCA_964404365.1 uncultured Bacteriovoracaceae bacterium | reverse complement strand
TGCTAACTCCCTAATCGCTAATATTTTGGTATTTCACTCCACTCACAAATTTACAACTCTAGCGAATTTGGAAAATGATAACGGCCGCAGGTCTGTCGGAATTGATTTGTGAGAGCACACTTTGTATCGCGTTTTGGAAAGATGGACATCCGGTTCTACCGGTGATTCTGCATAAGGTTGACGGGCTCTGGTATGTGGATGAGCCGATGTCCTGGTCACTTTTTCATAGGTACGAAGACTCTATGCGAGTCTTCCTTAAGTTTCCGCTCTCTTCAAAATCCCATCGCCTACAAAACTACATATCGAGCCACATGGGCCGACCGCTCTACGCGGCCCCACCTGTCGAGATTGAAAGTGTGGCAAATCAAAGGATAGCAGGAGAGCTACCGTATTTATTCTTTAACCTCTTCTGGCTGGAAAGAGTGGAAGCATTGCTATCGCGTGATCGGGTTCTCCAAAGCAACGAAGATCGTTTGTGGATTGCGTTGGATGTCTATACCAACCTCGGACGGTTCTCGAAGGTTTTAGAGATCTTACGAGCGCTCGTTAAAATTCGTCCTACTGATGTAAACATAAAGAATCAGCTCAAATTTTATTCGGAAAGCTTCAAGTTCGATTCGGCACTTTGGAAGCGTAGTCTTTAGGGCTGGAAGGCGGGGATTCGCCAACACGGCGCAATAGGGGACATGACGAGATTTTCTTCCGTGATTGATCGCGTTCCATAATCCTGTATGAATATGAGTATGGCAGACCATTTACGTGAACAGCTTGGACCATTGGCCGATCTGATTGGAGTTTGGGAAGGCGATAAAGGTGACGACATTGCCCCCGGCGATGACCGCGGTACTGAGAATAATAAATACCGGGAACGAATTATTTTTGAGCAGGTCGGTCCGATTCAAAATCACGAGCAGAGTTTAAACGTGCTTCGATATTCGATGAAGGCTTGGAGAATCGGAGAGCCGGATTCTTTTCATGAGGAACTTGGCTATTGGAGTTGGGAACCCGCCACCAAACAGGTGATGCGGTCATTCCTAATCCCTCGTGGAATTGCGCTGATCGCTGGTGGACAGGCAGAAGCTCATGCCAAAGAGTTCCGTCTCGATGCAGTGAATGGTTCATGCACGTTTGGGGTTTGCGTGAATCCCTTCTTGGATCGTGAATTCAAAATTGTTTCATTCACCATGAATGTCGAGCTTCAGGGAAAAGATCAATTTAGCTACGATCAGGACACTGTACTGAAGCTTCCGGGGAAACCCGAGGTCTTCCATCATACTGACCGAAATACGCTGAAGCGCGTGCAGTAGTCGAGCATGGCACATCCCTCGACACTTTATCGGTTTCGAATTGATCTGGCGGATGTGGATCGAAATGTATTTGAAAAGCTAGACCTGAGGATTGCGATGCACCCATCGGAATCCCTCCCTTATCTGCTAACGCGTGTTTTAGCCTATGCTCTGAACGCGACACCTGAACTCGCATTTTCTCCAGGCGGATTAAGTGACCCCGATGCCCCAGCCATCTTCGAAAAGGATCCAGGCGGGGGAGAGCGCATTTGGATCGAAATTGGAAATCCCAGTGCTCGGAAACTACACCGGGCGGCCAAGTCGTCTCGAAATGTGAAAGTCTATACCTACAAAGATCCAGAGCTCTTGGTCAGGGATATGGAATCAAATTCCGTCTATAACAAAGAGCGGATTGAAATTTATTCATTTCAGGACCGGTTTTTAGCTCTGCTCGGGAATATTTTAGAACGGGACAATCATTGGAATATCTTAAGGTCTGACAGTTCTGTCACGGTGAGCAGCGGAGATTTTTCCGAAAGCATCGAAATTCAGCGCCACAGGTAACCCATGACTGATTCTAGCTTTGGGCTAGAGATTGCATCTCCTCTCGGTAGAAAGATCTAGAATGATCGAGGAGAAAAATATGACAGACCCACAAAAAATTACGCCTGATATGCCCGTTGTCTGCTCAGAAGACGGTCAATTTGCAGTGGTTGACCGTCTTGAAGGGACCGATACGATTAAGCTCAAAAAGTATAGTTCCGGAAAACATCACTTTATTCCAACCAGCTGGGTAACGCGTGTGGATCAAGAGGTCCATCTGGACAGACCTGGCGAACAGGCAATGCGGGAGTGGCGAACCGAACTTTAGAACCGACGGCCGGCATCCTTCTTTTTCAGGACGATTTTCGTCTGAAGTTTTAGGGACGTATTTTGTTCCAAAGCCGGGACTATTTTCGATTTCTTTTTAAAAGTCGGTGCATCTGTAAAATCAGCTTCTGCTTTTTCGATCGCTTCGATCTTTTTTAAGAAACCTTCGTCGCGTTCGGTGATGAAGTTAATCACCACGCCCGAGCGACCTGCCCTTGCGGTACGGCCCACACGGTGGATGTAATTCTCCATCTGAAGAGGAACGTGGTAATTAATCACGCGGCCTACGTGCTCAACATCTAAGCCGCGAGATGCGAGGTCAGTCGAAATGAGGAGTTCGACTTTTCCCTCTCTGAACTCCTTCAGGTTTCGGCGACGCTCAACCTTATCCATTTCCCCGCGATAAACGACGCATGTCTTTCCAGCCTTTAAGAGCTGCGCTGCTAGCTTGTCACACTGTTCACGTGTGTTTGCGAAGATGATCGTGCCACCCTCCACCTGCTTATGAAGAATGCTTTCCAGGGTTTGGAGTCGACGTCCGTCCCGAATTTCTTCATTGATCGTTTTCAATGTGGAAACAGTTCTGTGACTGCCACCGCTACGAATCATTTCGGCGTTGGAAAAAAGCTTCTCAATGAGTTCTTGGACTTGCTTTGGAACGGTTGCGGAAAAGAGGGCGAGTTGTCGATTTGAAGGGCATGCGGCCACGATTTTATTCGCGTCCGGTAAAAAGCCTTTATCAAGCATCTGGTCCGCTTCATCAAATACAAGCGTTCGCACATCATCTAAATGCAGAAGTCCCATGTCGAGCAGTTTCACCATTCGACCGGGTGTAGCGACGAGTACTTCAAAGACACACTTAATATTCCGTCGAGCGACTTCGAATGTTGTACCACCTAAGACAGTACGCACGCGGAGGCGAGTGGTGTGTGTAAACGGTTTGAAAACCTTTGAAACCTGCTCCCCGAGTTCACGTGTCGGAACGATCACGACAGCGCGTGGACGACTCTCTTTGCGAACGGGATCCTTATTTAGTTCCAATGTTTTCAAGGCGTGAAGCACCGGTAGGGCGTAGGCTAGGGTCTTTCCACTGCCTGTTTGTGCGACTCCTACAACAGATTTTCCAGCCATTAAGGCTGGAATTGCTTGAAGCTGAATATCGGTCGGGGAGACGAGCTTCTTCTCCGCCAGCGTATCATTCAGGGTTGAGAGGAGCTCAAAATCAGAAAAAGTACTCATAAATGTCCTTCTTGTTTCTCAATGTATTCTTCGTAAGGAATGTCGTGACAGACAGCGCCTTTATCGGTGAGCTCAATGACTCGGTTTGCGACGGTACGTATGAATTCTTGGTCGTGCGATGCAAATAGCACCGTTCCCGGAAAGCGGATCAAGCTATTGTTCACAGCCGTAATCGATTCCAGATCCAAGTGGTTTGTAGGTCCATCCAGGATCAGAACATTTGATTCGGCTAACATCATGCGAGCGAGCATGCATCGAACGCGCTCTCCCCCCGACAGTACCTTTGTCTTTTTCGTGGCTTCTTCTCCGGAAAAAAGCATTCGGCCGAGGAATCCTCGGACGAAGTTTTCATTCTGATCTGGAGAAAATTGTCTCAGCCAGTCGATGAGCGTCAGGTCGACGTTGTCGAAGTATTTACTGTTATCTTTGGGAAAGTAGGAACGTGACGTCGTCACGCCCCAGGTAAATTTTCCGCTATCTGGTTCCATTTCTCCAGCTAAGATCGAAAAGAGCGTTGAAACAGAGAGTTCGCTCTTTCCAACGAATACAGCTTTATCTCCGCGTTTTAGCGTGAAGCTTACTTTATTCAGAACCTCTGTGCCATCGAGAGTCTTTGAGAGGTCTTCTACGCGCAAGAGCTGCTCGCCAGCTTCCCGCTCTGCCTTGAATGAAACAAAGGGATACCGACGTGTCGAGGGTTGGATCTCATCGATCGTGAGCTTCTCGAGTTGTTTCTTACGGGAGGTAGCCTGACGGGACTTTGATGCGTTTGCGCTGAAGCGTGCGATAAACGCTTTCAGCTCTTCAGCTTTGTCCTGGGCCTTCTTGTTTTTATCCTGCATCTGCTTCAGAGCAAGTTGGCTCGATTCATACCAGAATTCGTAGTTTCCTCGGTAAAGCTGGATCTTTCCGAAATCGATGTCCGCCATGTGAGTGCAGACATGATTCAAGAAGTGACGATCGTGGGAGACGACAATCACCGTCTTTGCGTAATCGGCTAGAAAATTTTCCAGCCAGCGGATTGCTTTCAAATCCAAATGGTTGGTTGGCTCGTCGAGTAAGAGGATGTCAGGGTTCCCAAAGAGTGCTTGAGCTAGGAGGACTTTTACTTTTTCATCATCCCTGAGTTCACGCACGAGCTTTGTGTGAAGTTCTGTTCCGATTCCTAAGCCGGCGAGCAAAGTCGCAGCATCGCTCTCGGCCTCCCAGCCATTGAGTTCCGCGAATAGGGCTTCCAGTTCACCTGCGCGGTCTCCGTCTTTTTCAGAAAAATCAGGTTTCGCGTAAAGAGCATCCTTTTCACGGATGACTTCGACGAGTTTCGGTTGACCCTGAATTACGGTTTGAAGAACAGGTTGGTCATCGAAAGTGAAATGGTCCTGGCGGAGGAACGAAATGCGCTCACCGGGCGTGATGGAGACCGTACCCGTGTAAGAGGTGTTTTCGCCGGAGAGGATCTTTAAAAAGGTCGATTTTCCGGCGCCGTTTGCGCCGATTAGGCCGTAACAATTCCCCGGCACGAACTTAATATTCACGTCGGAAAAAAGCTTTTGACTTCCGTAACTTAGAGAGACGTCTGCAGCGGTAATCATCGGTCGGACTTGAGTAACACGCTTTGCGTCGGAGTGCTAGCTTGTCTCGGTCTCGCCTTCTCGGTGATCCCTGAACCCTATCGATTTCGTCGGAGTGGATTGTCGCGGCTTGATCGTTCGCAAGAATGACAGAGGTGAACCTGCATCTGGTTTTCCCAGCGAATCCATCGACCCTCGCGTGCGGTGAAGTTTTTGCGACACTGGAAGCAGCAAAAGTCGCCCGGTTTTCGCTTAATGGGAGTGGCAGATTTCGGCGTCGTCTTGTCCATTCTCACATTGTAACAGTTGAGTTTTAGGTAAGATACGCCATTCCAGGATTAGTTCCCTTCCCATCGGTGGACGAGATCAGATCGAAAACTGAGAACCGGGTCCTGAAAAGGTAAGAATTGAATCCCCCTAATTTAGATTTGTAATCAGCATGACTTCTTTGCGTCCATTGCTTCCTTCATCGGACAGCGGAAAATCTGTCGAACAATTTCCTTATATGGATTTGCGAAAAATGCGAGGTAGCTCTCTAGGATACAGATCACAATCGCAAGTGGTAATCCGCTCGGCGCCATAAACGCGTGGACGAGAGTGATATTTAAAATGATTGGCGCGAGCACGATGAGTGCGAGAGGGACAAACGCTCCACTCAAGAGCAGCAGTCCACAAATGACTTCGGTGCCTTTCAAAAACGGGAAGAAATAGCCAGTCGCCATCATCCCCGTCATAAAAGTTTGCATCTTTTCAGGCATGTCTGGCGGAGGAGGAATGAAATTCAGGAATCCGTTTAATCCGAAAACGAAAAAAACAAGACCTAGTAAAATACGAGCTACAAGTGGGAGCTTGTTTTTCATGAAGGTTCTCCTTGAGTTAAATTCAGGCTACAGGGACCAAGCCGCATTTACAAGCGAGGTAGATTGAATCGCTTCGAGCAACGCGTAAGTACCTTGCCCCAATCTAGTGGAGGCGTACCTTCTTCTGTTTTAATAGGAACTGAATAAGGTCGTTCTGGAATTTTCCGTTAAATCTCGGAACATGTCCGCCACGCGATAGGCTCCAAAACTGAACTTCCGTGGAAGCATTACAATTAAAATCCCAGATCGTTTTAGAGGTCTCTTTGCCGAAGGCTGAGAGCGCGTAATTGACTTGGTCGACTCGTTGAACGCGACTCAGATCACAACCGTTCAATTTCGCCCAATTTTCTATCGTATCTAAACTGGAGGGGTAACGAACGTTTTCCTCAATTGAGGAATACGGGTAGAGGGGCTTTCTTTTCAGTCGATTTGACAGAGCCTCCTCTGTCATTCCGGAGTAGAGAACGGTGCGATCGTTTTCCGCGTGAATCTCGAGAATGGATACCGATGAGGAGGGTTTGCACTGCGAGAGATCGCGCATTCCAGAGCCTGCGAGGCTTGCAACCCCTGCAAAGAGGTCCGCGTGTTCACACGCGAGTCGATGAGCCATCATGGCGCCATTGGAGTGACCCAGTAGATAGATGCGGTCGGGATCGACTTTGTAGTTCTGTTTTAGAGCCTTGATTGATTTTTCGAGATACCCAACGTCGTCGACCGGAAGTTGCTCGTGATTGCAGCAGTAGTCCATTGCGTTCCAGAATCGATTTCCTTTTCGGTCGCGTGTGGTCCCCGGGATATAGAGTATAAACCCGTCCCGTTTGAGGTGTTTATAAAGACCGAAGTAGTGAGCCTGAAATTCGCCTGAAACTTTAAACGCGTGCAGGAGAACAATAACGGGCCAGTGTGCCTTTTTCTGATATTTCGGCGGAAGAATAACCTGATCGGCTTCTCGAACCATCACAAAGGAATCTCCTCCACGCGAATCCTGAGAGGACGTAAGAGGAATGAGTAAGGTCAAAATGAAGAAAACGTAAATGTTAATGGTCATAACTACTGAATGAGACCAGTCGTTTATATCAAAACCTTGGGGATAAGCCGGAATAATTTTAACCTTCGTGGTTTCCTGTCTTTAGGTGCAATTACTGGAGGAGTGCTAGAATTTCGCGTGCACTGGTTTCAGCGGATTTACCATCGGTGAAAAGAATGTGTTTGGCGAGTTTTCGGTTCGACTCGTGTTCAATGAAGGCGCGATTTGCGGTGATCTCTGTTTCATCAAGTGGCTTATTTTTTCGCAGTTTGAGGCGTTCATTGCAGATTTCAAGTGATCGGGCAGGATCGGGAGTGGGGAGTAGAAGAAAGATATTAGGGAACGGTGAAAGAATCGTTTCTACCGTTTCAAATTGATTTGGATCTGGAAAGTAGGAGTGGCCCGCACCGAAATCGATGATGGCATCACTGAATTCGGAAATAATCCTTTGGACTGCTTTCACCTCGAACGGCTTCCAATACTCCATCACTTCTTTAAAAGACGGCTGCGAAAGCTCCTCTTCGAGTGTGAAACCATCTTTGAAATAATAGTACCAGCGCACTCGGTCCATGGGGACATTTCGAATCCCCGTGAGTTTGGCGAGCTCTTTTGCAACAGTGGATTTTCCTGCGGCCATTGGCCCAATCAGGATGATCGGTTTCGCGATCATTTCGAATCCGTTTTAACCATCTCGTCGCAAACGAAGCCGTATTCCTTATTTTCCCAGCTATATGTTTTCGTATCTAAGAATACGAATTGAATACAATCCGAAAATCAGTCTGAGCACTGAGTAATTCCTTTCTCTGAGGAGC
>CAYOJT010000148.1:0-7683 GCA_964404365.1 uncultured Bacteriovoracaceae bacterium | reverse complement strand
CGTTGCTAAAAGTGTCCGGAGCACTTATTCAACGGCTTAAGTGGGTGCAGTATAAAAATGTTTTTATTTCTAGAGACCAAAGAGTGATGAACGAATTCGTGTAAGCTTGTTTGTGGTTTTGTTTTTTAAAGTGACCGTGATGGATAGGATCTCGAAGTTGAGCGTTTGGTCCGCAGGACCAAAGGCGGGGGTTCGACATAAAAGGCCATGATGGCCTTTTATCACGCGGGCACAAAGTGCACGCGCCCCAAAGGGGCGAAGGGCAGGGATGCCCGGAGTAATCCTTCCATGATCCTCTTGTGAGTCACAGTCTAAAAAATCAATGTACAATCCTTACGATTTGAGACGGTGAAGCGGCTAATGCTCCCTTTAAAGCGTGGAGCTGTAGCGGCTAGCCCAAAGCTGATCGTAGATCTTGATCAAGGTATCAGCCGTAGAAGTATCGCGAACGACTAAGCCTAAATTCCGTACGCTCGTGAAATAGCCTTTGCTCCAATTCGCAGTTCCAACCCACGCGGCGTTCGAATCGATCACCATGTACTTACTGTGAATCAGGCGAGCGTAAGAGAGAGGGCCGCCCGACCACTGGGGGATCACGACCGTCTTGACTTCGAAGTTCGGAAGTTTGGAGAGTGCCTGAAGATCGGCCTTCGCGCTCCTCAAAGCTACGGCATCGACCATGAGCTGAACATGAACCCCGCGCGCAGCAGCTTTCCTCATCGCTGCATCGAGCGCGGTCCAGGACTTCGTACCGTCTTTCGTTCCGTACTGATAAACTTGAACTCGAATATTCGACTGAGCCGAATCCATGAGCGCGATGATGTCGGTGAGCGCATCATTGATGCCGCCAGGTCCTGCCGAAGGCGGAGTCATATCTAAAGTGATAGGCGAAGTTACATCCGTCGATGGAGCACTCACGAAAGGGGTGGCGGTTCCCTTACCCCAGTCTTGATTAAAAACCGCTAGGCTTCCGGCTGCGACCTGAGGATCGTCCGTCTTAATTCCCACTTCATGGATGTGGCTGATCGCTTTCCAATCGAAGTTTTGGCTACCGATGAAAGTCTGTTTTCCATCGACGACAAAGAATTTCGCGTGCTGAATTCCAGGCGAGAAACTGATCGTCTTAACCGTGATGTTTTTTACGCCCTTCAGGCTGTTAAACTCTGTCGGTTCGCCTTTGAAAAAAGTCGCGTCACCCAAAAACCGAATCTGAACTCCGCGAGCCGCTGCGGCCTTGATCGCATTCAGAACTGGGGTCAGGGACTCGCCGGCTTGTTCGGAGAGATAAAACTGTTCGAAGACGATCTCGGATTTCGCAGCATTAATCATCTCGAGCCAGACTTCTTGAGTCTCACGAACGCCAGGAACCTGAAGCGTTGTTTCGAGCGGAACGCTTTGGACCACTTCGATCGCAGCGTTCACTGATGGAGTGGCCGAAAAAAGTGCGACGCCTGCTAAAACGAGTACTGCGTTTTTACGGACAAGTACTGCCTGTAATTTGGTCTTCATGGATCCCCCGATCGCGTGGTTATAAGTTGCTACGGTATTTCCCGAATTGCAAAGTGCCCATGTGTCGAAATGTCAGGGTTCAGTCAGATCAGAATAGAAGCGGAATCCAGCGCTCAACACGGAGCGCTAGGGCATCAAAATCGCCCTCTCTTACCTGTTCGCCTCCGCCAGCTATTGCTAGATCCTTAGACTTATTTGACTATGAGAAGCAGAGCCTATGAGTATACGCCGGCATCACCGATTCATGGTTGGATTCACCTGGAGACTCTTAATGAGTTTTCGCCGACCTGTTTTTCTGTATCTGACGACGCTTGCGTTTACCGGTATTTTGATTTTTTCGCTCCTCTTCCACTGGGCAGAGATTGGGGTGAATCCACACATCTCAAGTTACTTCGACACGTTCTATTATTCAGTCTCGGTTACGACGGGCGTGGGTCTTGGAGATATCTTTCCGTTTTCGAAACTCGGTAAATTCATCACGATGATGATGATGTTTCTCGGAACCGGTCTCTACGTTTCGTTCACGGGTATTCTGGCTGCGACGATCCTAGAAATCGAACTTGAGGCGCGCTCGAATTCAGATCAGTCGGATTCATGAGTATTCTGCTTGCAGTCATTCCGCTGATTTTTCTCCTCATCCTCCTCGTCTGTGTCGTAGTTTTCCCGATTCTCGCTCTTGTGGACGTCGCGCGTATCCCGAATTTTCCAGCCGCTAAAAAGACAGGCTGGATTTTAGCACTGATTTTCCTGGGCCCAATCGCGTCGGTTCCTTACTACTCGCTCTACGGAACTAAACGATGGCAGAAGGTGAGCTCCTGGCTCACAGTGATCGCGACTCTTGGTTTCCTCATCTTTTTCTTAGCCGGAGAAGCATGGATTTCGAAAAATAATCGAGAGACGGTGGCAGATGTTCTATCGCGTCCCGCGATCACAACGATGCGGAATGCAGAAGTCCGCGATTCAGTGCGTGTCCTGTTTGAAGCATCCAACTCAGATTCTCTCTTCGATCTGCGAAAGGAGCTCATGCGCGGAGCACTCTTAAATCTTCTAAAAGCCATGAGTGAAGACGGAAAAGTCGACGACGACGAAGCCGCGCAGTGGGTCAATTTTTATAACCGGCGCGCGATCCTTCCTCCAGAAGAATTGGTAATGGAGATCGATAGTTATTTGGATAGCAGGTACTAGAGTCTTCTCAGACTATTAGGTGCCGCGATTTTGTTCAAGCTCCTGAAGGGCTGCCGTGATTTCGCTCTGAAAGAAATCATCATTCCACCGACCGCTGGGAGTCCGATACTGGTTGATCGAAAGGGTGACTTCGCGTTTACGCTTAATTTTTTTCGCATTCACAGAACTCGCGTTTGCTTCAAATGAGTGAAGAATGAATTCGTAGGTGAGATTTAGATCATCACCATCGAAGGAAAAACGAATGAGGACGTGTTCGAGAAAGGAAATGGCTTTCGCGCCATCGGGTGGGACGAGTTTCGCTTGCATCCCTTTTTTCTCAGCTTTCGTGAATTTCAGAACAAATCGAAAGTGGGTGCGTAAAACATCCAGGAATTTATCGATGCATGCGGCAGGTTTAATATTGAGTTGAAGTTGACCCATCGACATTGGGTCCGAAGTCACTGGGCCGTAGAGAACGAAAAGAGAAGAGCTGACATCGGTAATCGGGGCATTTCGATCGAGCGGAAAAACCCAATCCGCCGATCCATCCTTTAGGGTGAGCGGGGTAGTGGTGAGAATCTCAAACGCCTCGGGCTTTTTCGCGCGGACTTGTTTCAAATCGGCGTAACCCAGCTGAACTTGGGCTTCCGTGAGCGCGGCTCCCGTGTGGCTTTTCGCGATCAGCTTTCCCTTAATGGAATCGCCTTGTGGCCAACTTTCGCCGTCGATCTCAAGTTTGTACTCCGTACCCTTTTGAAAGAATGTACCCTTCATGATTCATTCACCTAAAATCCGTAAAAAGTTTGTTGGTTCGTGTAAACCGTACCACGGTTTCCACTACTGAGTGGTGCGGACCAATAAATAAATTCGAAGATCGTGAAATCAGAAGATGTAGTACCTGAAGTGTGTCTTCCGATATTCGGGGTCGGAGGAGTGAGAGCACCATCAGTTTCGGCCAGAGTCGCTTCGAGTGTGTTATTCACGTAGAGCTTGTAGTTGGTATTGTAGTTCCTCTCCACGTAGGCCTGCTGAATGTTCGTCGTCGAAATGCTCGTCGTGCTTGTGGGCCCTCCGAGACCACCTCCCGCGTTGTTTCGCTTTTGGAAGCAGTATTTCCCACTGCAGTTTTTCAATCCGGCGAGTTCGTTTGTCGCAGTTGTCCGATCGGCGAAGTAAGTGCCTGATCCGTCACCCGTTCCTCCACTCACCAGGGTCGTACTTCTCATCAACATCGAATACGAGAATCCGCTCGTGCTTGAAAGTCCGAGAGCTGCGCCGGGAATGAAGGTGGTCCCGTTAAATATCATCGCGGGTTTACTGTTTCGTGTTTGTACCGTTCCCGAGCTTACGATGATCGGTTGGCTTGCCGCTGTAGCTTGTGTCGCGTTTTTCGCGTTTCCGCTCTGGTCGTACCAGGTTTTCACATAGCCACTATTGGCTCCGATGAAGCTCGTGAGCGCCGCCGTATCTATTCCTCCACAGCCTGAAGAAGCCGGGAAAATATCTTGTTCTGAACTGTCACTCGATCGCCGCACGCGGATGAGCGCACCCGCGTAGCTTGTGGAAAGCTTTCTCAACGAGTACGCCGCAGTCGGCGCTGAGACCGAATCGAGCGGATACGTGCATGGCGTAGGTGTGGGCGTTGGGGTCGGTGTATTTGTGGGCGTAGGTGATGCCGTCGGCGTTGGTGAATTCGTCGGTGTCGGTGTAGCAGTGGGAGTCGCAGTAGGTGTCGGCGTCACCGTCGGCGTGTTTGTCGGCGTCGGAGTCGGGGTATTAGTCGGCGTCACGGTAGGTGTAGGCGTGTTTGTGGGTGTCGGTGTCGCCGTGGGCGTCGGAGTGTTTGTCGGCGTTGCTGTAGGTGTGGGCGTATTCGTAGGCGTCGCAGTAGGTGTCGGCGTATTGGTCGGCGTTGGCGTCACCGTCGGTGTCGGAGTGGGCGTGTTCGTTGGCGTATTGGTCGGCGTCGGAGTCGCAGTGGGAGTAGCCGTCGGAGTCGGTGTTAAGGTCGGAGTGTTGGTCGGCGTTGGAGTTGGAGTCTCAGTCGGTGTCGGAGTTGGAGTGTCTGAAGGAGTAGGTGTGGGTGAGTTTGTTGGTGTAGGTGTGGCCGTCGTAATGACTCCTTCGACCGGCGCAGAGGGACCCTTCCCTGCGCCAGGAGAAACACACCCCGCGAGAGTCAATGCAGTCCATGCAGTGAAAGAAATCCATGCTAAAATCTTCATACGCCTACTGATTTATGTATCGGCAATCACAGAAGATTTTCTTACTCGAGCGCGTCCATTCCAGATCAAACTGCTCCACCTGAAAACGTCTGTAGTGAATTTGAAAATCCAGAAGTTGAAAAACCGACAGGTTATTGACGCTAGAAGTGCTCGGAAACAAAAAAACCAATCAGGTCCACTTGAACGCGATGAACATGAGGACCGCGCCATTGATCCAGGTCCAGACTGGAGAGGTGATGAAATAAGGGTAAACGCAGAGGATGACGCCCATGATGAGTCGTCCCATGTTGCCTTCTTTTTTTCCGTGTTTGATGAACGAAAATCCAAAAACACCGAAAACAAATCCGGCTGCCATCGCTGACCAAGAAAAATTAAGCATCGCCCCTTCAGTATACATCCCTTCCGAGATTTTTACTAAAGGGGCGATGCCGTAAATTTAAGACGAAAGCCTTCCCATTTTTCCGCTCTCGTAATCGATGAACGCTTGATGAATCTCGGTTTCCGTATTCATCACAAACGGTCCGTGACCAACGACGGGCTCGTTCAATGGTTTACCGATCAAAAAAAGAAGCTTCGATGGGGACTGCGCAGTGAGTTCGAACTCGCTACCCGCACGATCCATGACTCCCATTTCGCCGCTTTTAACCGATTCGCCGTCTGCGACTTGGACTTCGCCATCCAGAACCAAGAATGCAGTGGTGTGGCCGTCGGGAACAGAAAAGCGAGATCGTTTTCCAGAATTCAGACGAACGTCCCAGACATTCATGGCACTGAAAGTTCGAGCAGGTCCTTTGGAACCCCCGAATTCACCGGCGATCACACGAACCGTCCCGGCTTGATCTTTGAGTTCCACCTCTGGGATCTCCTGACTTAAAATTCCCTGGTATCCCGGGAGAGTCATCTTATCTTTCTTCGGCAAGTTCACCCAGAGCTGTACCATTTCAAATGGCCCGCCTGTTTTTCGGTAGTTTTCGCCGTGAAATTCCTCGTGCACGATCCCCGATCCAGCAGTCATCCACTGCACATCGCCTCGTCCAATCGTGCCGCCAGCGCCGGTTGAATCGCGATGTGCGACTTCGCCTTCATATACGATCGTCACCGTCTCGAAGCCGCGGTGAGGATGTGCGCCTACGCCGCGACGATATTTCGTCGGGTCGAAGTGGGTGGGAGCTGCGTAATCGAGAAGCAAAAATGGAGAAAGCGCTTCCGCATGGCGGTGGTAGGAGAAAATACTCTGAACGGGAAAGCCATCGCCGACCCAATGTTTCTGATTATTTTTTTGAATGAACGCTAACTTTTTCATAAGTCCTTCCTCGTCTCGACCTCGATTGGGATGGGATCCAAAACTCGGGCTAGGTCGTTCTCTCACTGTAGGTGAAGCTGAGAGAAGGTACTAGCTAGGAAAAACGAGTCTCATTGTGCAATATATGGGATAATCAAAAAAGCCTATGATTTTCAGGCAGATTTAGTGGGAATGGTGCTGAGCGTGGCGTTCGGTTTTAAAGAGGGCGCCGACGCAAAACGACACAACCGCCCCTACGACGATCCGCCAGGAAAACGCGATTTGCGGTAACCAGGCGGGATATTCAAATGGCTTTCCCCCAAAAATGCCAATGATGTCGTTCGGCAATCTGCTCATGATGGTCACCGCGATAAACCCCATGACCATCGCGAAGGTATTCCAGCGATCGTTTCCTCGAGATTTGGTGAGCGAAGCGAGCAAGAAAATTCCGAGCATAGCTCCATAGGTATAACCCAGTATTCCGATGACGATCGGTATGATCCCGGACTTGGGCTGATAGACGACGAAGCCAGCTGTCGCAAGCGCTACGAGGGCCATGAGAAAAGCAAATCCGTAAGTGGCACGCTTCGCGCGCGCTACGGATTTTTCTCCAGCATGGTTCGGGTCACGTTCGCGAGCATAGGAGGTCGCAAGTGCGTTCAGTGCCGCGGACAATGAACCCATGGCTGTTGAAAAAATCCCGGCAAGCATCAACCCGCGAAGTCCAACCGGCATTTCCTGAAAAATAAAAAATGGAAAAATTTCATTCGTAGCCTCAGGAACTTTAAGTTCAGGGCGGGTTGAATAAAATGACTGAAGGAGCACGCCGATCGTGAGAAATAGCAGCATGATCGGAATATCCACCAATCCTGAACCGAGAAGTGACTTTCTTCCTTCGTTCGCGTTCTTAGAGGTAAGCGCGCGCTGAACCATGTCTTGATCTGTACCGTGCGTGGCAAGTGTCGTTGCGGTCACCGCGATCAGCCCGCTCCAGAGTGTGTAGGGATTATTTAGAATCTTAGTGATGGCTTGTAAGAAGGTGTCGCCCGTATCGAAGCCTAAGGAAAACGCTCCAAACACAACACCATCAAAATTTCCGCCGCCCGTTTTATTGAAAAGAACGGAAAGCGCGATGACGGCACTCCCGATCATGAGTGCTGCCTGAATGACGTCAGTCCAAATAACAGCTCGAATACCCCCGATGGATGTATAGACCGCTGTCAGCGCGCTCATCACGACAATCGCGATCGCATAGAGTCCCCATTGTTGCATCGCCGTGAGCACCGGCAGGCCCATCTGTGTGCGAATCAAATTGAAAAATACAGCAAGCACGATCGTCGCGACATAAAGCCGCGTTCCGCTCGCCAGAAGACGCGTGACCAAAAATACAATCGTGGTCGAGCGCCTCGTGCGGGGACCAAACCGGACCGCCATATACTCATAGAGAGAGTAAACTTTGTATTGGTAGTATTTTTTAATGAAGAAAACGCCAGAGAGCCATCG
>CAYOJT010000147.1:0-7744 GCA_964404365.1 uncultured Bacteriovoracaceae bacterium | reverse complement strand
TGGATCGGGATTTGGCGCTCCATCGAGGGCTAAGATCGAAAATTCGCCTACCAGCGATTTCCCATCGGAAAAAAGGTTGAGTGACTGAGTCGCGATCACTTGGGTTCGCGCCTCGTTATGAATCGTGTTTAAGGCAGCCTGGAATCCCATCCCTTTAAACGCGAAACTGATGCTCTTCTGAAGTCCCATGATGGATAACTGCATGCGAAGGGTAGGTTGAACCAGAACACGACTCTGTCCTTTTTCAATCGAGGTGACTTCGATATCGTTACTCTGGAAACAGTCGCCCGGAGTCACATCGCATTTCCCAGTCATGTCCACGAGTTCGCAGCGAAGCGGTTTCGCTTCCGAGATGTTAGAGTGAGCATCGACGAATTGAAGTAGATTTTCCGCGCGCGTTGATCCGCGAGTGTGAAGCACTCGATCGTATTCAGCGATGACGGATGCAGGATCCGCATAAGCAGCAGAAATGGACATTAATAACGAAACGGCGGAGACAGAACTTAAAGCGTTCATATTAAACTCCCAACAGAAAGAGAGGACGTGAGTACTGAGACAGGTAAACGGCGGATAGATATCGAAGTGGATGCTGCGCGTCAATACTCAGTTTTAACGGAGCGTACAATAGGTCACCGACGTTGCGATGCCGTAATCTATTGAAATTAATAGCTTAAAGTGAGTCGCTCTTGCTCGCCCGTTTGGGCAGGTAGCGTGGCAGGAGTTGGTGAAGCTCAGCCAGTCGAACCGATGCCGGCCACGAGAGCTGCTCGAAAAACAGCGTCCGAATCGCATCTAAACGAATCTTTCCGTGGATCCAGCCGTCGTGAAGAAGGTGTCCGTAGTAGTGACCCACAAATCGTGAAGCCGTGTAGAGGGTCGCAGGTTTCTGGTGTTCGAAAAGTTCGATCGGGTCTTTTGAAAGTAGAGTTTGAACGAAAAGTTTTCGAGCTTCCAATTCATGCCGAAAGTGAGGCTTCTCTCCACGTTTCTTTAAACGCCGAATTCGCTCCAGATGATCCCGAAGCTGGTCACATTTTCGCCGAGGATTCACAAGGAGCGATGAGAAGTAACCGAAGGCGTGATCCAGAATCGATTCGCACATGTCCGTGGGCGTGCCCGTAAACGGCTTCTTTCTCGAATTTCTTCCATGAAGCAAATGAATCGCAGCAAGTTCCGCAGCTGAGTTTTCAGAAAGCGATGACGCAAAAACGGTCGCCGATCCATCCGACTCTTTCTTATAGATCCGCTCCTGAGAATGCAGAAGTTCTCCCATCCAACGGTCCTGCCGGACCCATCGGGCGGCCACATCGGAGCTTTCGAACACGTCGAGTGAAATTGTCGCGAAATCCGCATCCGGAACCTTATAAAATTTCGCAAGTCGCGTTCCGTATTCGCGCATCCAATGAATGAACTCCTCTTTAAAATCGTCTTCGCCTTCATCGATGAATTTCGCGAGATCCCCGTGAATCCAGTTGATGAGTGACTGAAGTTTTGTCCAGGGAGTCCCGGAGAAAATACAAAAATGATTTTCAGCGAGTTCCACTAAGTGAGTTTTTTGTTCAATTCCTCGGTCTGCAAGCTTCCAGAATAATCCGTCGTGATTCTGATGGAGCGTGAGAATATTCGGCACTCGCCCAATGTAGTTCTTCGAAATCTCGCGAATTCGAGCACTGATATGCGAGGGAGCGAGGTGGAGTTCACCGTAGAGGACGACGACCTTCGTATTCTCTCGCTCCGTATCTAAAATTTCGCTCGACCCCGACCAAAGATCGACAATCCAACCTGCCGCCCATTCGTCACGAGCTCCCAGGTCCCCGGAGCGGCGAGCTTTTTTAAATGCGGCAAGCGGCGGGAGGTAACCCTTCGGTCGATTCAACGCCACGAGGGGGATGCGGTGTTCGCGGGCGAAGCGGAAGATCGGAGCATAATTTTCCCAAGAAAATCCCCACGTACGGTCGTAGTCGATACGAGCGCGAAGGGCCTCCTCATTAATTTTTCGAAGCAGATATTGATCGAGGTGACGTTGATGATCGCTCGTCGCGAGTTCAAGACCAATCACGATCTCTCCGCGGTCTGTTTTCATGAGTTCGCGTAAAAATCGCAGTGTCGCTCGCTGAGATTGAGCGTAGGTGTGATAATCGCCCATCAGGATCACATCCGCTTCGCGCGCGCGTTTCATGATCTTCGCGAGATTAGAAACGCGGTATCGGCGGGAAAGGCGCGCCAGGTCTCTCTCGTAAGTTCGCTCGTATTCTTTCACTTCTTTGGGCGTGGGCCCCAGGAGGTCTTGGGACTCGAGGACTAAGGATTTATGAATCGACTGTTGAAAGCGTCTCAGAGATTCGAGCCTGGATCGCATTTCGAGTCGTTTCCTTAGTCTCTATCTTGCCAGTGGAAAGCATTTTTCTCGCCCACGAAGGTTTGGAATTCGACGCGGATCGAGGGGCGTAGATACTGAATGAATCCTCTCATCCAAGCCGATTCGACTTCGAGGAGCGGATGGTCGGTCGTAAACACGACCTCATTTCGGGTGCGTCGGATCACGAGGGTGGATCCGCGGTAAAGGAATTGAAAGGGAGTTTCGCGATAGGCGGCGAAGACAGGGCCTACGGTTTCGAATTGTCCTTTTTTGGGTCTTTGCCATTGGGTGGCCGTGTAGCGAACCGCTTCCTCTTCGGTCATCCGAAGGACTCGGCTGAATACGGCTTTCTGATCGGTCTTCACTTTTTTTAGGGGGGAATCCCAGGACTGAATAGTCGCACGAATTGAATTTTGAATCCGCGTAACCAGTTCCTCTCCCGATTCATCGGTGAGGTATTGATCCGGTAGAGTCCGAGGATTTTTCAACCAGTCGTCGAGTTCAGAAATGGGTTCCCAAGGCAGCGAAGGAATCTGCTCCTTCCAGCGCGACAGAAGCGAATAGAGCTCTCCCATTCGAGAGAACTCCAGTCGATCGAGTTCGGTGCAGGTTCGATTAAACCATGCGGCGCGTTCAGCCATGGATAGAGTGTAAAGCGCACTTGAAGGGTGCGCAATAGAGCGTCAGCGAGAGGTGTGCCGAATATTTAGATACGGGTAAGCTTTTCCATCTCATCGCGGATGGATTTGAGTCGACGATCGAGCGACTCGACTGAGCGGAGCATATCGTGGGCTGCACTTTCAGCAACCGCAAGGCTCCTCGGCAGTTTCACGAGACCCACAATTTCCGTCCACGTTGGATGCTTTAGACCCTTCACTTGATCCCAAGCCATGTCAGCCAGCATCCGATTCTCGAAGTAGACCTTGAGCATCGAGCCATTTTCCGTCATGCAGAGGAGTCCAGCCTGGGGCGCCTTCAATTTCTCGAGAGTGAGAATCGGGGCATGAAGTGGCAAACGACCCTCGACGCGCGAAAGTTCGTGCTGAGTCAGTGAAACGAGTTCGGAGTGGTTGAAAATCTCGATCACCTTCGACCACTCGATTTTTCCATCACCCGCGAGCATCGGCGCCATCTTCGTGCGAGACTTTTCGGTCTGACTGAAAGCATCTGAAAGAGCGATGAAACGCTTCCACGATTCGGTTTTGTACCACTCGGCGCTCGCATTTTTCGCAAGCTCAGTGACGGCCTTTTGCCATTCGGCAGTCATCGTTCCGCCTGGAACTAGGGAAGCGAGGATTGTTTGAATGTCCTGAGGAATCGGGAGGATGCGAAGGAGCGAATCGGTCAGAACCCACTTCTCATTTTTCCGTTCAGCCTGATGATCGAGCCAGCTCGTCGTGCGAGCAGACTCGAGGTAGTGGCGAATCGACTCGCGCGTCCGTTGATCCGGAAATACCACGGCAATGCCAGTCCACTCTTCTTGATTTTGAAGGCGCTCGAACGGGGTGGCTTTTAGGCGGCGAGGCGACTCGAGTACTTCGATGAGAAGTCCGCACTGAGTACTGAGAGAGTTCTTCGTCACGCTGGTCTTCGAGAGCGTACGAACGGTCGCGAAATGTGCGAGCGGAATGGAAGAAATCGCAAGCTTCTCTAAAGTCTCAAGCGAGCGCACGCAGGCCGGATCTGGCCAGCGAACCGACCAGTCGCGCTGAGGGTTCGGACTGAGGTGGGCGTGAATTTTCCAATTTGAGCGTGTGGACTTCGTATCATTCGTTCGTTGAAGCGAGGTGAGGATGTCTTCCAGGAGGAGTGGGAGCTCAATGTGGCTCTTGATTGCACCTTGAACGCAGATTCGCGCTGGGCGGTGGTCCATGCGTTCTTCGTTTTTATATTCTCGCTCGAACAAGTAGATGTAGCGCGGGAAAAGCGGGCAGCGGGTCGGAAGCGCATGATCGAGACCCGAGAGGTCGCATTCGCCGACGAGTTTCGCGCGTCCCAGAATGAAGCTCAGCGCGTCTTGGCCTTCATCGGAAGTGATCGGCGTTTCGCGTGCCCAGAGGAGTTTTCCGCCAGGACGAATTTTCGTGATCGCGACACAAGCTTGGAGCGTCCCGAGACCCGTGTTGGGTCCCTTGAGTTTCTTAAAAAACGGTAACTGGTCGATCTGTGATTTCAGTTTCGAAGCTTTCAGTGTGCGCTCTTCCAAAATCCAGCCGAACTCACAAGCTTCCATATCCGAAAGCATCTGAAGGAGTCCGGGTTTTACGCCTGGAGCGATAAGAGCCATTTGCTCTTTGGGGTGGGCTTCAAGGGAATTACCCAGAGCCCAGGTCGGTGGAGCTTTCGGTCCATTCCAAATTTCAACCATCTCAGCGATTAAAAGCTGGAATGGATTTTCTTCGAATCCGATCCACTGCACATTCGCAGGTGAGAGGTGAGCGATTTCGCCGAATCGGAGTGTCGGCGTGTAAAATGCGCGACGTCGCTCGGTTCCAAATGACGAAAAGGTTTTCTTTGGTTCAGCGAGTTTCTTTTCAGCGGCATCGAGCCCCGCGAGCCATCTCCAGACTTCTGAATAGAATCGTGAATCGTAACCTGTCATCTCCGGAGATTCTGGAGCGAACCTTCTGCTCTCGCGACAGAGGTCCATCAGATACTGCGGACTTTCGGAGGCAAAATTGAAGGACTCTAAAACTTGAGCCAGTTCGCCTTGGAGGGCCGCGCTTGGCGAAAACCACGAATAGAGATTCGGGCGTGTGAGGTGAAAGCCTTCTCGGTGGAGTGGAACATGCGGCTTCAGTGCCTGCGAAAGTTCAAAATTAAGTTTCGAGAGGTTCTCCGCTTTGAAAGGTCTAAGACCTTTGTCGCTCCAGCGCTTGAGAAGGATGGCCTGAGCTAGAGTCATAAGAGCGACTTCTTCAAAGTAGGACTGAAGCGCGTTTTCTTCTGCTGGGCTCTTGGACTTCATGATCCAAGACTGAAGCGGCATTCGGTTCGAACTCGTATTTCCGGAGAGGCGATCGAGGTGGAGTGAAAGGGCGTCTCGACGACTGGGGTTCAGTGTTAAAACAGTCGCGGCCTTCTCTTTCAGTTCAATCGTGAGCGATTGGACGAGAGCGAGAATAGAAGGAGAGAGGCTTTTTCTTGCTGCAGAAGGTTTTAAGAGAGGGGTTTTCTCAACAGAAGCCGAAACAGTTTCTGGAAGTGGAGCAGGGGCTTCGGCTTTCGGAAGAAGGTCCCGCATCGCGGCCTTCGTCTCCGGAATGTTTTGAGCGTCAGCATTGAGCGTCGGAAGCAATAAGCCTCTCAGCGCCGCTGTTCGCGGTTTCTGTGTTTCGTTCTGAAACATTCTGTAATGATCCCCCAAAAAATCGTGCTCAAAGGGTGTACTGTGGATGCGTCGCGCTCAGGAAGTTATTTGAATGAACGTTGTGAAAAAAAAACCTTGACCTCCAGACGTTGAAAACACGCAAATTTTTGCAGCAAGTCAATGAGAGGACATATTGACTCACGAAATCAAAACCACGCGCGCCTGCGATTGACGTAACGCATTGTCGGCTCTTTTATGTAGAAGCAACCCATTGAGGGGTGAGTATGGGCCGTTTAATTTCGAGTTTGGGTTTAGTGCTGTTTTTGGTTGGGAGCGCCTCTCCTTCGATTGCTGATCCGAATGTCAGAAACTGGCTCGGTAAACAGCGAGCGCTCGTTTTAAGCGTCGAGTGGTCGGGAACCCCAGCCGTCGTCTCTCAGAGAACCCTAGAAGAGACTTTTTTCAACCGCGGTCAAAGCAGCCTTCGCGATTTCTTTCTCGAAAACTCGGTCGGTACCTTTGATCTGACAGGGACCGTTCTGCCCTGGCGCACGTCTTCGAAAACTTGGCATCCCAATCAGGGCTGCGACATCGACCCCATTGTCGCAGAAGCTTGGAAGCTCTTTTCGAAAGACGTGAAGATTTCAGATCACGACAGCGACCATAACGGAAAAATCGACCACCTCTTCATTGTGCACTCCGGGCGCATTGGCAGTGATCGCGTCGGTCCCGATTGTGTGTTCACGGATTCGAAAATGGCCGATGAAACAGCTGTGTTTCAGTCTCAGGGCGTGGGTTCGATGGGTGGATCGATTCCGATTGGATTTTACATTCACGAAGCCGGGCACAAGCTTTATGGTTTTCCAGACCTCTATGCCGATCATTATCACGGCCAATACGGCATCGGTATGTGGGGAATGATGGGACTCGGATGCTGGGGGACAAATAACTTCGTGAGCGCGGTCGACCTCTTTCGTTATCCCGGCCACTTTGAACCCAAGAGCAAAATCCAAATCGGTTGGGTGAAATCGCGACTCGTCACGAAGTCTCAGACGGGTTTGTCTTTAAAGCCAGTCGAACAGACCGGGGATATCATTGAAATCCCGATGGGGAATGGGGATTCCTATTACCTGGAGTACCGCTCCGATCAGGGCTTTTCGCATGGCCAGCGTGGTCACGGGATGCTCATTTGGAAAGACTACGATGTCATGCAGGCCGATGGACGCGATGACCTGAATCATGGTCATAACTTGGGTTATCGACCACTCCCACCTAACGACGAAAATTTCGGAGACGATAGCGATGTTTTCCCAGGCGCGCTTGGGATTACGAGTTACGTCGATGCAGAGTTTGGGATTTCGATCCAAAACATCGTTCAGACGGATTCTGAAATCCGCTTTGACGTTCAACTTAAACCGCACTTCACCCCAAGCGATGCGAGCCGCCGCAAACAAGCTCGTGTCTTTGACGGCGTGGAGCGCCTCTAAAGAAAATGATTCGAATCACAGGCGGTGAGCTGAAAGGCCACAACCTCGTCACACCTCCCGATCATCAGACTCGACCGACGGTTGCGAAACTTCGTCAGGCCCTTATGAATTCCATTCAGTTTGAGGTCGTGGATGCGAAGGTCTTAGATCTTTTTGCGGGAAGTGGAGCGCTCGGTTTCGAGTCACTTTCGCGAGGTGCGTCACTTGCCGTTTTCATTGAATCCGGGAAGCAGGCAATCCAGGCGATTGAGAAGAATATCAAAACACTTCGCGTCGAAGACCGCTCGAAACTGATCGCAGGCCCCATCGAAAAAACCTGGGAGCAGGCGGCAGCGCTTGGTCCATTTCAGATTGTGTTTGCTGACCCTCCCTATAGTGAAGGTTGGGAGATGAAACTCCTTGAAACGATGCCCTGGGAGCGGCTTTTGAGCGAAGGCGGGATCTTTTGTCTGGAGTGGGGAAAGCACAAATCGAAAGTCGATACTCTCCCTGAAAAAATCTCGGGATTAGAGAAATTTCGTGAGAAGACATACGGCGACAGCTATCATAAGCACTACCGGAGAGAACTGATTTGAAAAAGGATATCTA
>CAYOJT010000146.1:0-7792 GCA_964404365.1 uncultured Bacteriovoracaceae bacterium | reverse complement strand
ATGCGAATGTGCACGGGAGCTAGAAATTCGGCGTAATAAGGTGTGGTGAGAACTTGGGACACCGGGAGCTCAGCCGCAAATGCGGATGCCGACAGGAACGACGCCATCAAAACTAGAATTCCGTTTTTCATTTTTTTATCTCTTTCGCTCTTTTTAAAAACTAAGCCGAATTAAGGAAGCATTTCCTTTTCAATCAAAATCAAGAAATCAGGACCGATCTGAATGGACACTGGCTTCGCAGGGCTTGCGCTTTTCGTAAGATCAGTAAGAAATTCGCTGCATTCGCGAGAAGTTTTAAAACCACCGACGCGGTCGTGGGTCGGATCATCAAACGAGGCATCCGAACAGCGAACAAAAACATCGAGGCCCGAAGCAGTTTTTAGGGTTGCCCACTCTTCAGCTCGAGCTACCGCTTTCACGCCGACCACTTTGTAGACCTCGATGCGGCGGCTGTAATCTGCCGAAGCCGAAAGTGAAACGAGGACGGATGCGGCTAATAGAATCTTTTTCATATACTCTCCGTGTGTAAAAAATGAAGCTCACACGTATCAAGTTATAGCTATATGCGTCAACCTCCATATGGAGAATCTATCTATATGATTTTATTATGTTTTAACAGAGAAAACACTGAATCAGAGCGTGAACCAAGTTCGCGCGCGTTGGGAGAGCCGAATTAAGAACTCCAGGCACTCTCCCAGGAATCCGCGCGCGCATTTTCCCAAGCATGTCCAAATCCAGGAGGCGTGGCTCCGTTTTTCAGGAGCGCGCCTTTTTCGACGAAGCTATAGAGCTCACCGTAATGCTTCACTGTAGTCGCAGCGATACGCCTCTGAACGTGCCAAGGGCGAATCTGTGACGGATGCGAAAGGCCAGAGGCCGATAAGACTTCGAGAAAACTATGTACCGTCGCGTGATGGAAGTTCTTTACCCGCTGCGATTTATCGCCGACATCGAGCCCTTTCCAAAGAGCAGGGTCCTGAGTCGCAACGCCAGTCGGACAAGTATTGTTGTTACAACGAAGCGCCTGAATACACCCTAAAGCAAAAAGCATCGGCCGAGCAGCATTACAGAGATCCGCTCCTAGAGCCATCTTCGTGACGATATTAAACCCAGACGAAATATGCCCCGATGCGATGATGCGAATCTGATCTCGAACACCACATCCCATGAGAGAATTATGAACGAACACTAAACCTTCATTGAGCGGCGTACCCACAGAATTTGAAAACTCAAGTGGTGCAGCACCTGTCCCGCCTTCACCACCATCCACGGTGATAAAATCGGGGAGAATCCCAGTCGAGAGCATCGCCTTACAAATCGAAAGAAACTCCCGTTTCTTTCCCACGCAGAGTTTAAATCCGATTGGCTTTCCTTCCGAAAGGTCCCGCAGTTTTTGAACAAAACGTAATAAACCTTCCGGACTATCGAAAGCGGAGTGCCCAGGAGGAGAAATCACATCCCTCTTCATGGGCACACCCCGAATTTCGGAAATTTCTTTTGTGACTTTTGAAGCAGGTAAAATGCCGCCATGACCCGGTTTCGCGCCCTGCGAGAGCTTGATCTCGATCATTTTTACGTTTGCGAGCGTTGCGCGTTTTTTAAATTCGCTCTCCGAGAACGTTCCGTCCTCGTTTCGGCAACTGAAGTAGCCCGTTCCGATCTGCCAAACTAAGTCTCCACCATTTTCCAAGTGATAAGGCGAAAGCCCCCCCTCACCGGTATTGTGAGAAAAGCCACCCATTTTCGCGCCCTTATTCAATGCGCGTACCGCCGCTTGGCTGAGTGATCCATAACTCATGGCCGAAATATTATAGATCGAAGCCTCATACGGTTTCTTACATTGAGAGCCCCCGACACGGATCCGGGGGGCTTCTTTCAGTACGGGTTTTGGTGCGAGTGAGTGGTTCACCCATTCGTAATTTGCCGCATAAACATCCTGTTGAGTACCGAAGGGAATCGTATCGATCACGCCCTTCGCACGCTGATAAATCAGAGAGCGACGTTCGCGAGAGAAGGGTTTTCCATCGATATTCGATTCGACGAAATATTGATTAATTTCAGGTCGAACCAGTTCCAGGAGGTACCGAAAATTTCCAATGACTGGAAAATTCCGTCGGATGGTTTGTTTCTTTTGGAAAATATCGATGTAACCGAGAACGACCAGTGGCCCAAGAATCCAGAAGAGCCAATAGAGTTCTAAAAAATAAGCGCCGAGCGGAAGCCCGACGCTTAAAATAATGAAAATGTTTCTAGCTTGGTGTTTATGCATCTATCCAAGATTCTGAATCATCCGGATAGAAAAAACGAGTACCTTAGAGCCAGATTTTAGAACGCGAAACCGAAGGTGCCGCCGAACCAAGGCGAAAAATTGTCAGCCACGATTCCGTATGCAGCAACACGGAACAAAAATCCCCCGTCCGTTCGCATTTCGTAGCCCAATCCGATCGTGGGATGAACCGAACTCGTCCCGAATTCGACATCACTCACGTCCGCTTTACCCGTTTTAACTTTACTATTATTCGTCACGATATTTACGCCAACCGTTCCGAATGGAGAGTTCCCGCTATTCATAAAGTAGTAGTTCATATACATCGGCACAACCACTGCTTGCGTATCCATCGGCATCACTTTCACCGTACCTAAACCAAGGCCGACAGAAACATTTGCGCTCACCACTTTTTCAAACGAGAGCGACCAAAGCATGCCACGACCCAAAATCTCTAAGTTCATGGAATCCGAATAAGTCAGGCGCGTATTCGGCATCGACTGATCGCCGTAGGGACTGCCACTTGCTTTTGTTTTCTGTTTTGCAGCTTCGATCGCTTTGTTTGCGTTATTCAATTCATCCGCGAAGACTGAAGTCGATCCGAGAAGTGCCGCGATTACGAGTACCGATAAACGAGTCATCATATTAAGTTCTCCTGGTGAGATCCTTTGATGATGGCCTACCAGAGTCCTCGAATCCAGGGATAAAGAGTCGCATCCCAACGGAAGACGAAGAAGAGGACGCAGAGCAAAAGCGTAAAAAGCCCCAGCGTCAAACAAACGAAAAACTGATTCTTATGGCCTCGACGACGAAATACGACCCCAGCCTCAATTAAAATGAGGCCTAGAAGTACCGTCCAAATCGGCATGAAGCGGATGACCTGGAAAAGGAATCTCACGCCTCTGATTATTTCAGATTTTCACGGAATTACCGCATAAATCTGTTCCTAAACTCGGAACAGTATTTACTTAACGAGCGCGCGCAGTGCGGAAACTTGGTCGGTTTTCTCCCAAGTGAAGTCCGAATCTTCGCGTCCAAAGTGGCCGTAGGCCGCGGTTTTCGAGTAAATCGGTCTGAGAAGATTCAAAGACTCGATAATCCCGGCTGGACGAAGGCGAAACACTTCTTTCACCGCCGCCTCGATCTTTTCGATCGGGGCTTTCTCAGTTCCGAAGGTATTCACCATCACGCTGACAGGTTCAGCTACGCCAATCGCGTAAGCAAGTTGAACGAGAGCGCGATCCGCGAGTCCTGCAGCGACCACGTTCTTCGCCACGTATCGACCCATGTAACAAGCCGAACGATCGACTTTCGATGGATCTTTTCCGGAGAAAGCTCCACCACCGTGTGCGCCATGTCCGCCGTACGTATCAACGATGATCTTACGACCGGTCAATCCACAGTCACCCATTGGGCCACCAATCACGAATCGGCCGGTTGGGTTGATGAAATACTTCGTTTTCGAATCCAGAAGTTTCGAAGGCAATGTCTTCTTGATGACTTCTTCTTGAACGGCTTCGACGATTTGTTTTTGAGTGATCGCTTCGTCGTGCTGGGTAGAAACGACAACGGCATCAATGCGCTTCGCAACGCCATTTTCGTATTCGATCGTGACTTGAGTTTTTCCGTCAGGACGGAGCCAAGGGAGTTTTCCGCTCTTACGTGCGCCCGTGAGATTCATCGCAAGTTTGTGCGAAAGATCGATTGTGAGCGGCATAAAGTTATCGGCTTCACGAACCGCGTAGCCGAACATGATTCCTTGGTCACCTGCGCCTTGCTCCTTTTGGTTGTGAAGGCCTTGGCCGGTCGTCACACCTTGAGAAATATCTGGAGATTGGCGATCGAGAGTCACCATCACAGCGCAAGTTTTGTAGTCGAAACCTTTTTGAGAATCGTCGTATCCGATTTTCTTGATCGCTTCGCGGGCGATATGCGCGTAATCGGCGCGAGCATTCGTCGTCACTTCACCTGCGATCACCACAAGACCGGTCGTCACCAGAGTTTCGCAAGCTACGCGGGATTTTGGATCTTGAGTCAGAAGCGCATCTAAAACCGCATCCGATACTTGATCGGCGATTTTATCTGGGTGGCCTTCGGTGACGGATTCGGAGGTAAAAAGGTAATTGCTCATTTAAATCATTCCTTCGATGGCGAAAATCAGCCGATCTAAATTGATGTGGGACTAAGATAATCCGAACGGAGAATTTTTTTCCAAGGGCAAGGCGGATTTGAAAAAAATACCGGAGCGCACCGGCTTCAGGTACCTCCTGTACCTGACTGCACATTTAGTGCAGTCGCACTTCTCGGACATAATGTCCTCAAAGAGTACGTGAGGATATTTTTTTCAAATTCAACGAGGCCCTTGGGAAAGAAGACCCGTTCTCAAGAATCACCACTGTGATTAATCGATGTGGATAGGGAACTTTGGAGTGGTCCCTTTGTTCTGCTGCTTGCGTTTGCGGTCCTTGCCCTTGTTGTGTTGGCGGGACTTGCGCGCGTTCGTGGTTTTACCCGTACGTGATGCCATGACTAACTTGCTCCTGTGCAAAAAAGTAAAATTGAATGAGTCCGTGAACTTAGTCGAGTTTCACCCTGGCTGTCAATGAACGTGAAATGGGCTTGTTCTTTGCTCTCTTCCCTCTCGAACGATCTCAAAAAGCAAAGGGAATGACGCGATGCAAAGCTTACGAAAATCTTCATTATTCTGGCTCTCTCTCTCCTTAAGTTTGTCGAGCGCCCCTATTCGGGCTGAACCCAAGGCAGAGTCCGTGGGACGTGCAAACCTGGTCCTAGGACAGGGGGAGCAGCGAATCCTTCAGATTCCGGGCCTGAAACGCTACGCGATCGGCGGGCCCGAAATCCGCGTTTTACCCTCTCCGGATGGATCAAAGGAGAGCCTCCTCATCAAGGCTGTTAGCCCTGGAATGACGGATCTCCTGGTCTGGAAATCGGATGGTTCCACTGAAACTCGTCCGGTCGAAGTACATCGCTGGAAATCCAATGATGACCACATCACGATTTTGGAGAAGGAGCTCAGTCACCTCTCTGAAGCCGAGATTTATATCGGAGCGGAAGTTGGAAGTCGCACGGTCTACACTCTTCGGGGAGAAATTCGAACACTCTCGGAATTAAGGCGCATCGATACGCTCTCTCAATACTCCCAAATCCAAAACGAAACTTATCCTTCACTCGCGCTTTACGAAGCCGGCCTAAAAAAACTAGAAAGCTGGCTCGACTCGCGGCCGGGCCGGAGGATTTTATTCCTGGAATCGGAGGCGAGCACGCGCTCGGTCATCGTACGGGGGAGCGTGAAAGAGCCGGGTGAAAAGAAGAGAACAGTCGCAGCCCTGAAGGCAATTTGTCCCTTCGTTGTCGCCGATATCGACTCTCTCCCGGACGCAAGTCCCACGGTTCATTAAAAAGTTTTCCTCCTCGAACTGAAAAAGAATCAACTCGGGTCGCTTGGACTCGATATCGCGGACCCAATCGGCCGACTTTCCGTTCATCAATTCGCGATTCAAAGTGCCTCAACACTCGAAGCCAGAATTCTAGCGATGGAAGGCGAGGGTAACGCTCGCGTTCTCTCTCAACCTCAGCTTTCCGTTCGAGCGCCGGGCGAAGCTGAGCTCTTCGCTGGCGGAGAACTTCCGATCGAAACACATTCAACCTATAACTCGAGTGTTTCGTGGAGATCGTATGGACTCCTTCTGAAGCTCAAAGTGACCGCTACGACTTCGAGGCGAATTCGTACGGACATTTTTACGGAAGTCAGCCACCTCGATCCGAGCCTGAAAATTGATCGGATCCCAGGAATTCAATCGAATCGAATGAAAACTCAAGTCGACGCCGACTTTGGAGTTCCTCTCCTTCTTTCTGGCCTGCTTCAGGAAGGAACGCGAAAAGCGGTTCGTGGGTTTCCGCTGCTGAAGGACATCCCGATCATCGGATTACTTTTTTCGTCGATCGATTGGCTTGAAGAACGCAGCGAACTCGTCGCGATCTTACTCCCTTCGCTCTCCCCTCCTTCCGCCCCAATGAATGCCCTAAGACGAAACCTTCCTTCTGGTCCCATTCCTCCTCCCCGGGAATGGATGAGTCCGCATGACGAAATCGCACTGAAATCGAGTCCTGAGTATCCGTGGAATGTTTTTGAAAAATCTGCGCCTCTCTGAGTTGGGAGCTTTATGGACACCCTAGAAAATCGACTTTGCCCCTATTTCGCGGATGAAAAAATCACGGACATCCTCTTGTCACCCGACTCACTGAAGTTCGATCGAGGCAGTGGGATAGAAAGTGTGGATTGGAAAACGAGCGAAGAAGAATTAAAAATCTGGGTTCTCCAGATGCTCGGACGAATGGGCCGATCCTTCGACGCCAAAACTCCATTCAATGACGGAATCATTGAAACGTCGAATGGTCCGTTTCGATTCCATTCCATTTTTCCGCCACTCACACGCCAAGGTACGCAGATTTCTCTCCGGCGACTGCCTCGGTCCGGTAGCGCGAACATCCCAAAATTCTGGAGGCTTGATCCTCATTACGAATTTCTGAAGAACGCGGTTCTTCGTTCTGATAACATGATTGTTTGCGGTTCGACCGGTTCCGGTAAAACGACGCTGATCAATGAACTCCTCTCGGAACTACCCCAGAATGAAAGAGTGATCAGCCTTGAGGACACTCCCGAGCTTTCACCGGCTCTGCACGGGCACCTCTCACTCCTCTCTCGGCCACCCAATGCGGATGGATTCGGGGAGATCAGCCTACGATCGCTCTTAAAACAGACTCTTCGAATGCGACCGGATCGAATCGTCTTGGGCGAATGTCGCGGCGAGGAGGTATTGGATCTCCTGCAGGCATTGAATACGGGTCACCGAGGCACACTAGCGACCTTACACGCTAGTTCCGCACGCGAGGGAGTTAAACGTCTCGAATTACTCTGCCTGCTTTCGGGTTCCGCGAATCTTTCGCTTTCGGCGATCAGAGAATTGATCGCGCTTTCGATTCGATTCATTGTTTTTGTAGAACGAGGACTCAGTGGCCGAAAAATTCGCGAGATCATTGAAATTTCCGGGCGTGAGGGTGACACCTTGCTCTTTCGCTCGCATGTATTGAAGTCTGTCGCTCAAGTAGAAGGGATCCGCTCGCTCACGAACGGGGTGACTTAAGAAATACGTTAACGCTAGAAACCAGGTCATCGCCTGAAAGAAAGATCGAAATGCTGTGCTCAAGTTAAAATAAACTCCCCGAATCGAATGCACCCCCCACCAGGATCGAGATCGCAACTCCCAAAAGTAGGAATGCTCCGGGTGCTACAGTTAAAAAAAGCGGCTTCAAGCTACGAATGGGGAGTTTTTGAAGTTCTCGCTCCTGAAAGGAAGCGACCTCATGCTGAAATGCGCGTGATAGCGTTTCGAGGGCCTCAATCGCAGGTCGACCCTCATAAAGACTCATCTGCAATGTTCGACGGGTCTCTTCACCGAAATTTTTGATTGAATCGCGAAGGGTTTTTGAATCCCTAGCCCGAGA
>CAYOJT010000145.1:0-7809 GCA_964404365.1 uncultured Bacteriovoracaceae bacterium | reverse complement strand
CCCAGGCCGGCGAAGTCATGAAGGTGGTCAAAAGCGACCCCAAGCTCTCCGACCCGTTCTGAGCCAGAGGGAAGCGGTTCTGCAGTGCCAGCTCCAGCTTGAGGCTCGAGCAGTCCGTGAGTTTTTAGTAGTTTAATGTAGTGTGTTTGTGAAAGTGAGCAACGTCCCCGTTGAAAGACCTGCTGATCAATCTGCAGTCGAGTCTGCGTTTCATCGACTTATTAGATGTCGTGCTGGTCGCTTTCATTATTTATCGCGTCCTGCTCCTCATCAAGGGAACGCGTGCGATGCAGATGCTGACAGGGCTCGGTATTCTTGCCATCGGCTTCTTCCTTTCGTCCGCACTTGAACTTTTCACAACCCATTGGCTTCTTTCGCATTTCTTCGACTATCTCGTTTTGATCGTCATCGTTCTGTTCCAAGACGACCTCAGGCGAGCACTCACGCATGTCGGAAAGAACCCGTTCTTCTCCAGTCAGTCGAGTGTTGAAGAGCGTGCGATGATCGACGAGATTGCTCGAGCGGCTACGCGGCTCGCGAAAGAACGTATGGGAGCGTTGATCGTTCTGGAGCGCGAAACGGGGCTTAAGAATTTTATCGAAACTGGGTCAAAGCTCGATTCTCAGGTGAAAGCAGAACTCCTGTATTCGATTTTTACGCCCACAAGCCCCATTCACGATGGAGCGGTGATCGTGACGGGCGGTCGCTTGGCGGCGGCGGGATGTTTTCTTCCACTTTCGAAGGATCCGACGATCGACAAGAAATACGGAACTCGTCACCGGGCCGCAATCGGGATCACCGAAGACTCAGATGCGATCGTCGTCCTTGTTTCCGAGGAAGCCGGCGAGGCCCACTTGGTTAAGAATGGGAAGCTCGTCACCAATCTTTCCGAACAGGAGATTTCAGACAGCCTCGCAGCACTTCTGGATCTGACAAAGGTGACCGACACGCTATCCAAGCGCATGAAGGGCTGGCTCACTTCAGTTCGTGATCGGAAAGGGGATGGTGGGTAATGAAGGGCGTTGATCCGGTCATGTACTTACTCACGAACAACCTGGGAACGAAGATCGTCTCCGTTGTGATTGCAGTCGTTCTTTGGGTCGTGGTCTTAGGATCGCGGACGGTGGAAGTTATTAAAGAAATCCCACTTGAAATCGCGACTGGCCCCGATTTGATCGTCGCAAATGAAGTTCCAGAGAAAATCGCATTTCGCCTGGGAGGTCCGAAGGCCTTCTTGCGCGCCATCTTAGATCGTCCTGAAGATCCGATCCGCGTGAATCTAACGGGTGCTAAAGCCGGATTGGTCACGTATCGGTTTTTTGCCGATAATATTCGACTCCCGATTGGCGTTCGTGTTCTCCAGGTGAACCCAACCTCGATTTCCGTGAAGCTTGAGCCTCAGAGAGCGAAGGAAGTTCCCGTTCGCCTGGAGCTGAAGGGGCAACCGCCCGAAGGTTATCAGTTGGTGAAGGCAGATATCGTCCCAAAGACGGTGAAAATTCGCGGGCCTGAAAGCCGTGTGGACGCCATCACTGAAATTCCAACGCGTTCGATCGATCTGAGTCAAATGACAGCGAACACTGAATTTCCAGCAAGTTTCGAACCTGCGCGAATCGGTGTAAAAGTCGACGGAGCATCTCCACAAGTGAAGCTCGAAGTGAACGCCGTCCAGGCGAACTTTAAGATCCGAAATGTGGAAGTTCGAGTGGAGGCGGATCATAAATACCGCTTAGATGAAAACACAGTAACGGTTTACGTGCGTGTTGATCCCTCAATGGTTCAAACGCTCGACCGTGGCCTGGTGTTTGCGGAAATTAATTTGAAGGGCAAAACGAAGGGTCGTTACACCGAAAAAGTGAAAGTGAATCTTCCGCCTAAGGTCGGCCTCGTTCGGATCGTCCCGGATACTTTGAAAGTGACGCTCTACTAATGGGGAAATTTTTCGGAACAGACGGAATTCGGGGATTAGCAAACGATGGCTCGATGACTCCAGAGATCGCGATGGCTCTGGGTCGAGCGGTAGCGCACGTTCTCCAAACGAATCCGGAACTTCACGGTAAAACCACGCTTCCCGTCGGATTGAAGCCCCTCGAGAGCCAATCGCACTCCCGCCGGGCGCGCATCGTGATTGGGAAAGACACGCGCCTCTCCGGTTATATGCTCGAACAGGCGATTGCTTCGGGCGTTCTGTCGATGGGCGCTGACGTGATTCTGGTCGGCCCACTTTCCACTCCTGGAGTTGCCTACATCACTCGCTCGATCCGTGCGGACGCCGGTATCATGATTTCTGCGAGCCACAACCCGTATGCGGATAATGGAATCAAAATCTTTTCTGCCGACGGATTTAAACTCCCTGATGCGCTTGAAAATAGTATCGAAGAGATTTTGGCCGCCAACCAGCCGCCGAATAATCGACCTACCGGAGACCTCGTCGGGAAAGCCTTTCGTATCGATGATGTTCACTATCGCTATGTCGAATTCTTAAAATCGCTTTTTTCGAAAGATCTGGACTTAATCGGGATGCGAATCGCGATCGATTGTGCAAACGGTGCGGCTTATAAGGCAGCCCCACTTGTGTTCGAAGAACTCGGCGCCGAAGTGATGAAAACGGGCGTGAGTCCATCCGGCCTCAACATCAATCATCACTGTGGAGCGCTTCACCCCGAAAACATCGCCTTCAGCGTGATGAAGTATCGTGCCGATATTGGGATCTCGCTCGACGGAGACGGCGATCGCTGTATTCTATCGGACGAAAAGGGTGAAGTCGTGGATGGGGATCAGATCATCGGACTTTGTGCGCTCGAGCTGAAGCGCCAAGGGAAACTCGATCACGATACCGTCGTTACGACTCCGATGTCGAATATGGGTCTTGAGATGACCTTGAAAGACAACGGAATCAAGATGATCAGAGCTGCTGTCGGAGATCGGCACGTGGTCGAAGCGATGCGAAAGGGTGGCTTCAAACTCGGAGGCGAACAGTCCGGACATATTATTTTTCTCGATGCCGCAACCACGGGTGACGGAATTATCGCCGCACTTAAAATTCTCGAAATTATTCGTCGCACCGGCAAACCCCTTTCTGAATTAAAGAAAATTGTAACGCTGTATCCTCAAGTGCGCGAAGACGTGCGTGTCTCGAAAAAAACTCCTTTTGATGAGATGCCGAAGGTGAAAGCAGCGATCGAATTTGCCGAAAAATCATTAAAGGGGCGGGGCAGGGTATTTGTTCGGTACTCAGGCACGGAGTCCCTCGCTCGCGTCATGATTGAAGGTGAAAATATGGACTCGATTCGTAAACAGGCGCGAGAAATTGCCCAAGAGATTGAAACCGTAATCGGTCAAAAGAAGTAAAGATTTTATGACAAAGAACAAGCCCTACCTCCAACATAAAACTCCGCGTTTAGGTGTGAATATCGATCACGTCGCGACTCTTCGCCAACTTCGAGGAACACCGTATCCTTCACTCGTAGAGGCTGCGAAAACTTGCATTCAAGCTGGTGCAGAACAGATTACGGTTCATTTGAGGGAAGACCGACGCCATATTCAGGATCAAGATGTCCTCGATCTGAAAAAGACCATTACGGTACCTCTTAATTTGGAGATGGCCGCAACAGACGCGATGGTGAAATTTGCGAAAAAAGTGAAACCGGAATGGGTTTGTCTCGTCCCTGAGAAGCGCACTGAAGTGACGACCGAAGGCGGACTTGAACTGAAAAAGGGCTTTAAGCGAGTAAAAAAGGCAACCGATGCCCTTCAGAAAGCCGGCATTAAGGTCAGCCTTTTTATTGAGCCTTCGCTCCAAGCTGTTCAAGCGAGCGCAAAAATCGGTGCAAAAGCAGTTGAGCTCCATACTGGACGTTACTGTCTTGCGACTCAGGGGCTTGGGAAAAAGAAACCATCGGCCTCTAAAGCGAAGGCGGAGTTAGCGCGAATTAATCTTGCGGCTCGCGAGGCAGAGAAGCTTGGACTTCATGTGCACGCTGGGCATGGTTTTGATTTTACGAACGTCAGACCCGTAACAGAACTGATTCGTAAAAACGGCGCGCCTCTTATTGAAGAATACAACATCGGTCATGCCATCGTTTGTCGCGCAGCCATGGTGGGAATGGAACGCGCCGTACGAGAAATGGTTTCCGCAATTACAGCCCCATAAAGGATCTAGAGTCATGAGGATTACAACGAGCCTTGAAATGAGAGAGATCGACCGGATCGCTGAGGTCGAATATGGCATTGACCCTTTACTTCTGATGGAGAATGCCGGGCGCGCAGCCTCCCAAATCATTTTAGAAAACTATCCGGACGCCGGAACCGGGACTGAGATTCTGATTTTTGCGGGAAAAGGAAATAATGCGGGTGACGCCTTCTGCGTGGCTCGTCGCTTGACCGGAATTGGACGAAAGGTTCGTGTTTTTTATATCGAGCCGCCCACCCAATATCCGCCGTCCGTTCAAAAAAATTTCGATATCTTGAAGAAACTCGGCACAAAGATGACGAGGCTCGATTCGATTGAAAACTTTGAAAATTTCCTCGCACAAGCACCAGGCCCCTTCACTGTTATTGATGGTTTACTGGGCACGGGTCTGAAGGGAAATCTCGAAGGACTCTATTTTGATCTCGTCGAAGCCATCAATAAGATGAATCCTCGGGAAGTCGTTGCGCTTGATATTCCAACAGGTGTGAGTGGCGATACTGGAAATATTCACGGGACTGCGATCCAAGCGGATCTCACGGTGAGCTTTGGATTCCCGAAACTCGGGCACTTTTTGCCACCCGGAGCCGCCTTCCGCGGAAAACTCGTTAACGTTGATATTTCACTCCCGAATCGCTTCCGAACGGAAGGGGAGCAGTTTCTTCTCCTTCGTGAACCGCTCATGCGCTTGATGACTGAGCGCGATCGCTATGGACACAAGAATAGCTTCGGGCACGTTCTCTTGATCGGCGGCAGTCGCGGTCGCATCGGCGCGATTGATATGGCCTCTCGCGCCGCTCATCGGATCGGTACTGGGCTGGTGACCGTTGCGACCTGGCCAGATGCATATGACATTCTGATGATTAAGGTTCCGTCCGAGACGATGTCGGTTCCGATTGCGTTTGAAGGGAAGGATTTTGAGACTTACCTTCAGCAGCTCCCGACCTACACGAGCGTCGTCTGCGGTCCGGGTTTAGGAACTCGCCCCGAAGGAAAGCGACTCATGCAGGAATTGCTCGCAAACTATCCGGGCGCCATGGTTTTGGATGCCGACGCATTGAACTTAATTGGCGACCATAAAATGCACTCTCTCCTTCAACAGCGGAAATCGCCGACGGTCCTAACCCCTCATCCGGGTGAGATGGCGCGACTCTTGGGGATCTCAAAAGAGGAAGTAACTCAGAACCCGATCGAGTGCTTAAAACGAGCGGTCGATCTCACTCATTCGATTGTTCTCTCTAAAGGAGCCGCAACGCTCATCAGTAGTCCTGACCAAAGGGTGTTCTTAAACCACTATCCAAACGATGGAATGGCGACCGCAGGATCGGGCGACGTGCTTGCGGGAATGATCGGAGGGCTTTTGGGTCAGAAGATGGATCCGCTTGAAGCTACTCAGATGGGAGTTTTCCTTCATAGTCTCGCAGGCGCGAAGGCAGCAGAGGAACTCGGACATCGCTCCATGACCGCGTACGATATTATTCGAAATATTAGCCATGCCATCCAAGACATCAAAAAACCGGATCACACCGATCTTCCGATCGAGTGCCGGGCACACTTACTCTGAGGCAGAGCTCCTCGAGCTAGCCCGTACGGTAGGAGCCCTGCTTCGGCCGGGGTCGCGTATTTTACTCGAAGGTGGTTTAGGCGCAGGAAAGAGCACATTCGCCCGTGGCCTCCTCCAAGGTCTAAGTATCCCGCGCGAGAGCGAGGGGAGTCCCAGTTTTCCTATTGCACACGAATACAAAGCGCCCGGTGATATCCGAGTCATTCATGCAGACCTCTATCGACTAGACGGAAAAGAAGAGGAACTGGAGGCCACGGGGCTTCTTGAGGCGCTTTGGGATGAGAGTCTGATCGTTGTGACCGAGTGGCTCGGGTTGTTTCCCGAAATCGAAGAGCGACTCTTAAAAGCAAACGCGCTCGAAGTTCATCGCATTGAACTTAGGTTCGTTGACGGAGAACAGAATCGTCGTCAGATTCAGGCAATTTAAGGCTTAGGCGGCTTTTCGCATCGAGCTTGTGCCCATGAGAGCCGAATGAAAGAACGGAATCTGAGTCTGGATGCTCGCGCTCGAGAGCACGACGACAATCGCTTCCATTTCCTTTCCAGAGCCCACCTTAACGAGGGTTAAGAACTCAGAACGGTCCGCGCCGAAGGCTGTTCGGAAACCTGTGCGTTCGAAATTCCCGGCGCCACTCATGCCTAACGTCGAAAACTCAGAATAGCCGTACTTGTTCAATCGATTATAGAGATCCGAGAGATCTTTTTCCGCGATCTGCATTCCGCGCCAAAGGTTCGCTCGCTCTGGGGCGCCAACGACTTGGTCTGCGACGAAACCGGAATCAGTCTTATTGAACACGATGACGCTGGTTGCTTTTGCCCGTTCGAAAAATGTCTTGATGCCGGCTGCATAGGAAATCGTATTCAGGTGCGAATTGAGGTTTGCTGCATCCGTCTGTTTTAATGGCGCGCCGGTAGCGGTCGTGAGTGCCGATTTACGAATGGCAGCTTTCGGAGCTCCTGTCGGCGTTCCAGCAGGCGAGCTAGCAGACTTTTGAAACGAACTCATCACCACTTCGCCGGTTACAGGATTTGCGAATCGTTTTGGTGGGGAGGCGGGTGGAGTTGCCGTCTGAAGGACGATCTCAGGAGCGGGCGCCTGCGGTTTAGGAGGGGCAGCCGCGGTGCCGGCTTCTATCGCGAGACTCTGATCAAAATCGCCCATTTCGATCTCTTTACCTGCCGTTTGGAGTGCGGTGTTATCGGAGGTCGAAGATTCAACTGAATAACTTGACTGTTTAGGAGGGGCGGCGATGACATCTGATTGACGCGTGATTTCCTCTAAATTCGCCTTCGAAATATCCATACTGACTGTAGGGTCTAATGATTCGTCCGGCTTAGAACCCTGTGATTTTGATGGGGATTTCGCGTAGAGAAGTTGGTTAATATCCGGGACTTTTGCGCCAGTTTTATCATCATCGATGGTAAAGCGTTTAGCTTTTTGATCGGACATATATCCACTCCTATGGGGGGTTTAAACACCTGTCCCTGTAGGGCTTTTCGGCAGATTGTGGAAAAAAGTGAATTTGAGTCAGAAGAAATCAGTCAGGATTAGTTGACGCGTCATATCCACCATGATACGACATGGGTGGATTTGTGAGAGGGAAACAGGGAGTTTAGTACAATGCGTTTGACATCAAAGGGACGGTACGCCGTCCGAGCAATTCTGGATCTTACTTTCAATTCGAACGGCCGCCCCGTTCGTCTTCAGGAGATTTCTGAGCGTCAAAAAATTTCGCTCCATTATCTCGAGCAACTTTTCCGCCGCCTTCGTAAGGGCGCGGTAGTGAAATCGGTTCGCGGACCAGGCGGCGGCTACGTGCTGTCCCGTTCGATGGACGAAATTTCTGTGAAAGACGTTCTCACGAGCGTTGGCGAGAACATCAACCCAGCTAAAGATCTGATCGGCGCTACCGACATCAAGAGCGACACGGTTGAGTTCATCCTCACAAAGACTTACTTCGAAAACTTGGGTGTTCTGATGCAAGAATACCTTTCGACGACTTCGGTCGGCGATCTGATCCGCAAAGCGCGCGGTACCGATATGCCGAAGTCGGCT
>CAYOJT010000144.1:0-7841 GCA_964404365.1 uncultured Bacteriovoracaceae bacterium | reverse complement strand
GCAGCCTCCCACACTCGCAGAAACTTACGACTCTATTTTGTCTTTTTTAAGGAAGTTTTCGAATTTAGGTGGGCTACCGAAAGTGGGACAGTGCGCATCCGCTCGAGAACACGATCCCCTCATGAGCGCGCCCGGTGCTCTCGTTCCGTTCTGGGTGAAAGCGCACCTTTATAATCTGAAACAAGTTCTTCCAGTTTACGAAGAGAACTTACCCGGAAGTGCCGGCTCGATGAAAGATGGCATGCGATTCCTTCGCGATCTTTTTTATTTCGTGGGCACTTCTGGCTTAGAGAAAAATCGTGACCCATCGAAACCTGAAGTGAATCCGCTTTCGATTGTCCGCGCCCTGGGTAGATTAGGTTTTCTAAGAACGTCGTCCCGCTATTTCTCGAGTCGTGATCCCGGTGTTCGTTCGCGCGATGAACATGCCCTTGATTTTGTCATGAAGCTTGCGCAGGTGCCTGAGTTCTCAGAACTCCTCATTAAGCTTTTTGAGGGCAATGGGGAGAATTCCCCGATCTTTGCTCTCACTCGAGATATGTTTCGTCTATCGAAGGAAAACCCTGCGGCGCTCGACGATTTCAGCTCGAAGGTTTTGCCGTATGTCGCGCTTGCTGGAGATTTCCTGCAGGAGAAAGAGCAGGCTCAGAGCTTACTTTCAGTGATTCTAGACTCCGGTTTGCTCACTCGTAGTCAGGCGCTGAGGGGGATGATTCTTCTCAACGCCGAACTCGAAACGGAAAATCTAGGTTGGAAGCTCTGGAAAACCCGAGCGGCGGTTTCGAGTTCTCGGCGAGCTGAGTTGATGAAATTTCTGCTGTCCGATGCCGAATTCATCAGTGGGCTCGCCCGGTCTTTCGCCTCCATTTCGGAGTCGCCCCGCTCTCGGAAGACCATCGTGGACGCATCGCGTTCGTCAGAGCTTCGACGATTGAATCGTTCGATCCAGGATCTCTTTCCGAAAGCGACTTGGCTCGGTGGTAACGATCCAGCTTCCGAAGAGTTGGGTCTTGTCCTGAGGGTCTGGATCATCGACTCGCTTCGGGCTTTAGGTCCCGATCTGATGCGATTTGATGTCCAGGATTCAAAAAGTTTTAATGAATTCCTGAGCGCTTTAGCTCGGTTTTCTGAGAGTCAAAGTTTTGAGGAAATAGAAGAACTCTACTCCCGTCACCTTCCGCGTTGACGCTGAATCACAAGCCGCGGAAAATCTAAGGATGCCAACAATCGACATCCAGTCCCTCACCGAAGAAATTAAACAACGCAGTCGTTTCGTGGACGAGATCCTTGCTGAAGCATCGCAGGTCATCGTCGGACAAAAGCAGCTCCTCGAACGACTCATTATGGCGCTCCTCTGCGACGGCCATATCTTACTCGAAGGTCTTCCGGGTCTTGCGAAAACCCTCACCATCAAAACGCTCGCTGACATGATGCACGCGGGTTTCCAGCGAATTCAGTTCACGCCGGATTTGATGCCGACTGATTTGATCGGGACGATGATTTTTAATCCCAAGACAGGTGATTTTACTCCGAAAAAGGGACCCATTTTTTCGAACCTGGTCCTCGCCGATGAGATCAACCGCGCTCCCGCAAAAGTTCAGAGCGCGCTCCTTGAGGCAATGGGCGAACATCAGGTTACGATCGGTGAGACAACCTATCACTTGAGTGATCCCTTTACAGTGCTTGCAACTCAGAACCCGATTGAGCAGGAGGGAACTTATCCGCTCCCTGAAGCGCAGCTCGATCGATTTCTTTTTAAGGTGAAAGTCGGCTACCCGAGTCTTCAGGAGGAAAAAGGGATTTTGGATCGCATGAGCGGAACAAAGCCGCCTGGAGCACGAAAGATCTGCCACCCGGATCAAATTATCCAAGCGCGCGAACTCGTATCGAAGATCTACATGGATGAGAAGTTAAAAGATTATATTCTCTCAATCGTGTTTGCGACTCGTTATCCGGAGAAGTACGGATTGCCGCAGATGAAGGGATTCATTCAGGTAGGTTCTTCTCCGCGCGCGACCATTGCGCTCACAAAAGCTGCACGGGCGAGTGCATTCATCCGTCATCGTGGATTTGTGACCCCTGAAGACGTGAAGAGTGTCGCGTTTGATGTCCTCAGGCATCGTCTCATTCTGACGTTCGAAGCTGAGGCCGAAAACGTCGACTCGGAACAAATCATTCGTAAAATTCTGGAGCAAGTGGAAGTCCCGTGATTCCTGAAGAACTCCGCCGCAAAGTCCATCTCATTGAGATCTCCACCCGGAAGATCATCAATGATGTCATGAGTGGTAACTACAAAAGCCACTTCAAGGGACAGGGTATGCAGTTCTCTGAACACCGCACCTATGTCGCTGGAGATGACGTCCGTCACATCGACTGGAAGGTGAGTGCGAGAACCCGAGAAGTGATGCTGAAGAAATTCGAGGAAGAGCGGGAACTAACCGTGTTCCTCGTTGTGGACCTTTCGGCATCAGGACAGTTTGGATCGAAGGAAAAATTGAAAATCGAAGCAGCTGCAGAAATTGGAAGCTTACTCGCTTATTCCGCTGAGAAGACAGGGGATAAGATTGGTGCACTTCTTTTTGCGGGAGCGGTTGAAAAAATAATCCCACCCAAGAAGGGAAAGGCTCAGGTCTTTCGGATTGTGCAGGACATTTTAGGATATGCGCCTAAAACGAAAGGAACCTCTCTTGCTCAGGCCCTCGATTCTGCGAACCGAATCATGAAGCATTCTGGGGTGGTTTTTGTGATTTCGGATTTTATCGCGAAGGATTACGAATCTTCTCTTCGAAGACTTTCAAAAAAACACGATGTGGTAGCAATCCGGGTGACGGATGGTCGTGAATTTGAAATTCCCCCCATCGGCTCGATCTACCTCCTGGACCCAGAAACGGGTAACGAGGGCATGGTGGATACAAGTTCATACGCCTTCAAGAAATGGATCCAAAAAGAGAAGAAAGACTACGACTCGGCCTATAAGTCGATTTTTAGTAAAAGTAGAATAGAAGAGCTCTTAATCCGAACTCGGGAGGATTATGGCGAAGCAGTGGTCCGTTTTTTCAGGACTCGCGCTCGTCGTCGTTCTCGCGGGTAACGTTTCGGCAGAGCCGACCCCCGCGCCATCGACGTCAGGCGAATCCTCCAGTCTCTCTCGCTGTTCGATCGAAGTGGATCGAAAAGAGGGGCTCGTCGTGGGCGATGCGCTTTCTTATCGATTAGGGGGTTGTTCGGGAGCTCTGGAAATCGCGCCGACGAAAAAACTATTCGAGTATGGAATCGCAGCCCGCCCTGGAAAGATTTTGGTCGTCGTGAAAGACGGAGAGCTTGCGATTCCAGAGCTTGATGTCATGGACTCGAAGTCGCTTTCCATTGTGGCGAAAACGGATCCGATCACTCTGAAAACGCAAACCGCGATTCAAGGCCAGGGCGAGGATGCGATGAAGCCCGCTCCTCCTGTAGGGTATGTGATCCTCGGTCTCCCCGGTTGGATTCAAATGCTGATTGCTCTGATTTTCTTGGCGATCATGGGTGCGATAGCTTACGTGGTTATTCGTTGGCTTAAGAATAAAGCGAAACGTCTTGTAAAGGCGGTATTGCCTAAAAAACCTTACGACGTCCAGTCGATTGAGCGCCTTCAGAAACTTTTGGATTCGGGGCATCTGAAAAAGTCGGAGTGGAAAATTTTTGCGTTCGGAATTTCAGACACGATGAAATTCTACCTCGGCCACCGCTACGGCTTTGACGCGCAGGAGAGTACTACTTCTGAACTCTTTTCGCGCCTCGATGAGCTAAGAGGTACAGCGGCGCAAGGCCCAACTCTCTCGACCATTCAAACCTTGAAGTCAGCCTTCGATGAACTCGATTTAGTGAAATTCACAGACCACAAGCCGAGCATCGAGGCCATGCAGATTGTCTGGAAGAACTGCAAACAAGTCATTGAGACGACGCGAATTCAGAAGGTTGAACCGATCTTACCCGCAGGTCAGATCAAGTCGCCGGGGGTGAAAACCTAATGCGATTTGAACACTTCTATTTTTTGGGACTCTTGCTTTTGATCCCGCTCTTTTACAGAACAATGGTGGATCGGAATAAGTCGGCGCGCGTTCGCTTCCCGCTGAATCTGCCCAAGAACATCTTGAACTCCCATCCGGAGAGGATCCTTCTCTATCTAAAGCTTGGCGCGTTTTTAATGCTCGTTTTAGCAATGGCCCGTCCGCAGACTCAGTTTCGTGAAACTCATCGAAAGGTGAGTGGAGTCGACATCATGATGGTCATGGATACTTCGCTGTCGATGAACATCGAAGATCTAGGAGAGGGAAATCGCCTCGATGCTGCTAAGCGCGTGATGGAAGGGTTCATTAAGAAGCGGATGGCTGACCGGATTGGTTTCGAGGTGTTTTCCGGTGAACCATTAACCCTCGTTCCACCTACACTCGATTACGGACTACTCCTACGTGAGTTAAGAAAAGTTGAAACCGGAAAATTGAAGGACGGTACGGCTATCGGCGATGGGCTCGCTCTCGCTGTGAGCCGTCTTCGGAATTCGAAATCGAAAAGCCGGATCATCATTCTTCTTACCGATGGTGAAAATAACGTAGGTCAGGTCGATCCCCTGACGGCAGGAGACCTAGCCGCCGGTTACGAAATTAAGGTTTATACGATCGCGATTGGAAAAGAGGGGCGCGTAAAAATGCCGATTCGCCAGCGCGGCATTTTTGGAAACGAAGTCATTCAATACCAATGGTACGATAACCAATTGAATCCAGAACTTCTCCAAAAAATCGCGGCCGCCACCGATGGAAAGTTCTATCGGGCTGAAGATGAAACCACTCTCAATAAAGTGTTTTCGGACATCGATCGACTAGAGAAAACCGATATTCAGATGTCGGAGAAGATCCAGTATGACGAGGATTTCGCAAAACCTCTCACTTTTGCGATTTTTTTACTGCTCCTGGAGTATGCGCTTTCGCGGTTTTGGTGGAGGGTCCTGCCATGAACATTGGACCTATTTATTTTTTGAAGCCCCAGATCCTAAACTGGATCGCCGCAATTCCTCTAGCTTACATTCTATTTCTCGCGATGGAGAAAAAGCGAAAATCTACGCTGGAACGATTTGTCTCAAATAAACTCTGGCAGCGTGTGATCCCGGAGCTGGATTGGGGACTGCTGAGACGAAAGTTTCAGTATTGGTGTCTGGCTCTATTTTGGATGCTTATTGCATTGGCGCGCCCTCAGTACGGCGAAAAGGAAGATATCGTTCCGACGAACGGCTTTGACATGATCCTTGCGATCGACGTCTCCAATTCAATGCTTGCTGAGGACGTCGTGCCGAGTCGGTTGAAGAAAACAAAGCGGTTCGTAAAAAACTTACTCGAGCGCATGGCGGGAGACCGAGTTGGGCTAGTGGCATTCGCAGGAACCTCTCAGCTCTTGGTGCCGCTCACGACCGACCTCGATTACGTCTACCAGTGGGTCGAAAATCTAGCGACGGACTCAGTGGGAGCACAGGGTACTGACCTGGGAGGTGCCATTGAGTCCGCTGCGCGAGCATTAGATCGCGGGGCCGAGCAGAACGATCCGGACTCTCCAGTTTCAAAAGCCTCACGCATTGTCTTAATCATCTCCGATGGCGAAGATCACGAGTCGCAAATTCAAACTGCCGTTCAGAAAGTCACTTCAGAAAATCTCAACGTTTATGCCTTCGGGGTGGGTACCGAACAAGGTGGACCGATTCCGATTCGAGATGCCGATGGTAGAAACCTTGGCTACAAACGCGATCGCAGTGGCACAACCGTGACCACGAAGCTTTCCTCCGAAGGACTCGCGAAGCTTGCTGAAGCGGGCTCTGGAAAATACTGGACCTTGAGTCCAGGCGAGGGTGAACTCGACGAATTCGTAAGCTCCGTGGACAAGCTCAGTCGTTCAGGTGGAACAGAACGGAAAGTCGTTCTCCGAGAGGATCGTTTTCAGTTCCCTTTAGCGTTCGCGATCCTTTTCTTGCTCTTAGAACTTCTCACGCGTTCGAGAATTCGTGTTGAGGATAAAAAGCTTTCTGCGATTGAAGTTTCGAGTCGAGGCGCCGCGAAAACGGCGATGCTCTTTCTTGTTTTTTTGAGTGCTTCTCAATCCCTCGCTGGGACCAAGAGCATGAAGGCGTATGAGGAAAATAAGAAGGGCATCGAGAGCGCAAAAGCTGGAAAAACCGACGATTCAAGAAAGCGATTTTCAGATGCATTAACCGCGGATCCAGACGCTGCCGAAATCGTGCACAATCAAGCGGTTCTTCAACTTCAGGAACAAAAACTTAAGGAATCCATCGAACTTTTTGAATCGTCCTCTCGGCAGGCCGGAAACGCCGAACAGTATGATCTCCAGGCGATGTCTCTTTACGATCTGGGTGTGGCGAAAACTTTGAATAAGGACAAAGAAGGAGCAGCCGACGCCTACATCCGAGCGCTCGAGAGTTTAACGAAAGCCCCCAATCGAGAGCTTGAAGCCATGACTCGCAAGAACCTGGAGCTTTTATTTAAAAAACAGTCTGGCGGTGGGCAGGGCGACGATCAGGATCAAAAAGATAAGAGCGACCAAAAAGACGATAAAGACCAGTCAAAATCCGATAAGAAGGATGATAAAAGCGACGGTAAGGATTCCAAAGACAAGGGCGATAAAAATAAGAGCGGTAAAGAGTCCGGGGATTCCGAGGCAGATCAGGGGAAAGACAAGAAGGACGAGAAGAACGAGAAGAACCCTGAGAAAGAAGATAAAGATAAACAAGCCCAGGCGCCAAGTCCGGGGAAAAAGCAGCGTAATTTTAAATCTGCAAAACTTTCAAAAGACGACGCTGAACAGGTCCTACAAGGTTTAGCCCAAGCCGAAGAAAAATTGCAGGATCGAATGAAGCGACAAAAGGGACGTCCGCAAGGGTTGGAGAAGGACTGGTAATGTTTCCTCACGCGATAAAACATCATTTACTCCCAACTTTGGCTCTAGCGTTAGTTTCATCGAGCGCCTTCGCGACCGAATTTCACGCGGAGGTCGACCGCACGAATATCGCCCAAGACGAGTCCGTGACTCTGAAGATCATTGTTGAAACCGAAGGAAGTGTTCCGATGGAGGCGCCCAACTATACCGCGCCTCTATTTGATCAGATTCAGGACTATCAATCGAATTACGTCGAGTCGGTTTATGTGAATGGACAAGTCACCGCAAAATTTACGCGCACTTTTCACTATTTTTTGAGGCCAAAAACCACTGGAAAACTTTCGATTTCTGGAATTTCGATCGCAGTCGATGGCCAAAAGCTCACGGCGCCGCCCATAACGGTCGTGGTCGGTGGGGGCGGTGGGGGTACTCAACCTCCTTCGGGTTACGGCGGAGGTGGCTCAGGGTTAAGGGGGGCTGCGAAACCTAAACGTGGCACGCCTGTATTTGCTCGCGCGGAAGTGGATAAGAATAAAGTCGTTAAAGGCGAGCAGATCATTATTTCTTATTACCTGTATTTGCAGGTTACTCAGTTCAACGCTCAGGTTGAAAAATACCCTGAGCTTCGAGGGTTTTTCAAAGAAGAGCTCGAGATGCCGATTCGGCAGGGTCGGTTGCAGCAAGAAGTAGTCACTCTGGACGGTCAGGCCTATAAGCGGGTCCTCGTTTCGCGATACGTTGCCTATCCGATTCAGGAGGGAAAGCTCACGATTGATCCGATCGAAGCAAAAGTAAATTACATGGAATCGACCCGTCATCGGCCCCAGAATGATGAGGATGATCCCTCGGCGATGGTGGATGATCTTTTTGCTCAGTTCTTTGATCGAGCGATTCCGCGGACTGCTCAGGTCAGGAGCGATTTA
>CAYOJT010000143.1:1956-7878 GCA_964404365.1 uncultured Bacteriovoracaceae bacterium | reverse complement strand
AGTTTTGTAAGGAAACCATTACGGAATCTTCGGTTGAAAAAGAAACACGCATGCCTCAATGTCCTGAGTCATTCATGGATCTCCACGATCAAAGAATCACGCGACTCGAAGTTCAAATCGATCATCACAAAACAGCGTTTGATCTGTTGTGGAATGAAAATGCTCTTCTTAAAAAAATTGAATGGGCTGATGCTTCAGTTCCGCTGCTTCACGAAGCAGAAACACCGTACGGAATAGCGGTGCTAAAACGCGAACTTAAAATTTACTTTTCGACGGGCGAGCCTCTCCTCCCGCTTTCTTGGTCGACGATCGACACAAGCAGCATGTCCGATTTCCAAAAAAAGGTTTATGAGGCCACTTCACTCATTCCTCACGGCGAGACGCGAACTTACGCATGGGTTGCGTCGAAAATCGGTAAGCCGCTTGCCGCACGCGCAGTGGGCCAGGCCCTCAGGCGAAATCCGATCCCCCTTTTGATTCCTTGCCATCGTGTCGTATCTGACAAGTCTTTGGGTGGATTTATGGGCGCGGATGAACCCACGGATCTTGAGCTTCGTTTTAAATTTTGGCTCCTTGAGTTAGAGGGATCGTATCGCAATCCGCCTTTTTCTTTCGCGGCTGGTGCTCCACGATTACAAGAATGCGTTTCTTAATTGGGATCACCGCATCTCTATTCGTTCTCGGAACCTACAAAGGGTTTCAGCTGGGTGCCCCTGATTTCCACGTATTCCATTTTGCGGCAACTCTTGTTGCGGATGGGCGCTTTTCGGAACTTTATACCGTATCGCCGGATCGTTTTTTATACGCGCCTGGATTTGCATGGATTTTACTCCCGCTTGCGCTTTTTCCACTCAAAGTTTCCTTCTTCTTTTGGAGTGTATTGAAAGGCGCGCTCCTTGGCGGAATGCTTCGCGTTCTCTATCAACGAGCTGGAGCGGTTGCGACGACTCTTGGCGTAGTCTTTTTCGCGCGCCCCCTCCTCATTGATCTCCGTTATGGACAGATCAACCTCATCATCCTTTCGCTTGCTGTAATCGCGATCGATTACCTCTGCAGCCCAAGGTCTCGGCGCAAGGAAGTTGCGATTTGGTACCTTTTTTCGATGAGTGCGCTTTCAAAACTTTTTCCGCTCACCCTCATCCTAGGCACGCTTCGCTCGCGACTCGCTCGGGCAGGCTCAGCGCTCGGGATCGGAATGGTTCTGATTTTTCCGGTCATCGGAGTCGGATTTTCGGGACTCTTTGGGCTTTACCGTGATTGGTTTTACGCTCTCCAATCGAAGGGTCTTCCGATCGATACCCATAACCAATCTTTTCTCGCGTTTATGCTCCGAATATTTTCAAATCAGCCCGCCCCTTCGCTTCAACTCGGCGGAACAGTTCATACGCATGGATTTAATTTATTAGCGCCCGACACGTCGCTCTTTATTGGGAAGCTCGCGATTCTGACCATTTTGACTGCGCTCATAACTGGGGTGGTTCGATTTTCTAAACACTTAAGCTTTGATCGCGCGATGATCTTGATTGCGCTCGTGGTGCTTCCATCGCATTTGATCTGGAAGCCTTATTTTATATTTTCGATTCCTTTACTTGCGATTACTTTCGGGCGTCTTTTGCAGAGCAAACAGAGAGTCCCGCTTTATCTTCTTCTCGTCTTAGGGGTCATTCTATCGTGTACGAGCTACGAATTTGTGGGACGAGAATGGGCCGCGCGATTCGACGCCTGGTCGCTCTTCTATTGGGTAGATTGGGCAGCCGTTCTTATTTGTGCGCGGGTGTTGGCACAGCCACGACCGAGTCCTGCCGTTTCGTAAGATCTCGCCAGCTTTTCCCTTCGCGGGCTTTTCGATCCATTTGAAATTTCGTTACAGCCCTTTGGTGTTCTTCATAGGTTTCACTGAAAACGTGGGTGCCGTCGTTTTGTGAAACGAAATAGAGATAGGGGTGAGAATTTGGCTGAAGTGTGGCTTGAATTGAAGCCCAGCCGGGATTCGAGATCGGTCCAATCGGAAGGCCTGGCACATGATAGGTGTTGTAAGGATTTTCATCGTGGAGGTCGCGCTTTGAAATGTTACCGTTGTAGCGAGCCCAAATTCCGTAGATGGAGGTCGGGTCGCTCTGGAGACGCATTTTCTTTTTGAGCCGATTATAAAAGACACCCGCGATCATTGGGCGCTCCTGAGGTGCGCCTGTTTCTTTTTCGACGATACTTGCAAGCGTCACGATCTGTTGGCGAGTCATTCCGCGCTCGAATGCTTTTTGATCTTCGTTCGGGCCCCACTTTTCCGTGAATCGCTTGACCATGAGGCGCGCGATTTCAGGTTGGGTCATTTTATGGGTGAGCAGATAAGTATCGGGATAAAGGTATCCCTCCAGATTTTCAGGAGGAGTTCCGCTGATTCCGAGCGTCTGAATGAAGAGCGGATCGCGGATGAGTTTAAGAAATTCGTTTGCCGTCCCGTAGCCGTGGGCTTCCAATCCCTTCGCGATTTCAAATGAGTTTTCGCCTTCGCGGACTAGGAAAGGTTTTGAGGCGCTAATGCCACTTCGTAAAATCTGGAAAATCTGATCGGCCGACATTGCAGGTGAAAGCTCATATTCGCCGGCCTTCAAATAACCCCAGTGACCTTTTACCTTTCCGAACCAGTAAAAGAGCGTCTGATTTCGGATGATGCGCAAGGCTTCAAGTTGTCGGGCGACGGACTGTGGACTTTGACCCTTCGTCACGTCGACGATTTCGGTTTTGATGTTTCCGGGCTGAAAGGGCTGAATCACGGCATTGAAGAGGAAACCTGCGCCTCCTGCCACAAGGGCGATCAGGATGAGTAATGCTGCACCGAGTATCCATTTCTTGCTGCTCGAACTTATGTTCGAACGGGATCCATTATTTGCCATACCCCCTCTATGGTACTTTTTTGTTGTGCGACAGAAAAGACTTTGTTACCCGAAGATAACCGGACAATCACTGGGTGCATCATCCAGAACGACGTAAACCCTACCGGCCTCTACAGACTCCTAGGTAAAGAGCAGAGGTGCCGGATGAAAACTAAACCCCTCCTTCTATAAGTAAGTTTCACTTTCATTAACCCAAACCCATAACAACACAATCAGTCGAGGACGCGAATGCACCTTCGAGAGTTAAAAGAGAAGAAAATCAACGACCTGGTCGAAATGGCTAAAGAGCTGACGATCGAAAATGCGGCGGGTATGCGTAAGCAGGACCTGATCTTCGCAGTCCTTCAGAAGAAGGCTGAAAAAGATGAGCACATTTTCGCAGACGGCGTTTTGGAATGCCTGCCAGACGGGTTCGGGTTTCTCCGCGCTCCTGACTATAACTACCTTCCTGGTCCAGACGACGTTTACGTGTCGCCATCCCAGATACGCCGATTCGGTCTTCGCACCGGAGATACAGTCAGCGGCTCGGTTCGCGCACCTAAAGAAGGCGAGCGCTACTTTGCTCTCCTAAAAGTTGAACAAGTCAATTTTCAGTCGCCTGAGATGAACGCGGAAAAGGTTCTCTTCGATAACCTGACGCCGCTTTATCCAGATGAGCGCATCAAACTTGAACACCAGCCTACGATCTTCAGCACCCGCGTGATCGACATGATGGTGCCACTCGGAAAAGGTCAGCGATGCTTGATCGTCGCGCCTCCACGCGCAGGTAAAACCGTTCTTCTTCAAGATGTCGCAAACGCAATCACCACGAACCATCCGGAAATCAAGCTCATCGTTCTTCTGATCGACGAGCGTCCGGAAGAGGTCACCGACATGCAACGTTCTGTGAAAGGCGAAGTGGTTTCTTCGACCTTCGACGAACAAGCATCTCGTCACGTTCAAGTGGCGGAGATGGTTATCGAAAAAGCAAAGCGCCTCGTCGAAAACAAATACGACGTCGTCATTCTGCTCGATTCGATCACTCGTCTTGCGCGCGCTTACAACGCGGTCGTTCCACCATCCGGAAAAATTCTTTCCGGCGGTGTGGACTCGAACGCACTTCACAAACCAAAACGCTTCTTCGGAGCTGCTCGTAACGTCGAAGAGGGCGGATCACTCACGATCATTGCAACCTCTCTCGTCGAAACCGGCTCTCGTATGGACGAAGTTATTTTCGAAGAGTTCAAAGGTACCGGTAACAGCGAAATTCACTTGGATCGCAAACTCATGGAAAAACGCGTTTTCCCATGCCTTGACATCAACAAGTCGGCGACCCGTAAAGAAGAACTCCTCATTCCAAAAGATGTGCTGAACCGCCTCTGGATTTTGAGAAAAGTTCTCCATCCGATGAACACCTTGGATGCGATGGAATTCTTACTCGAAAAGCTCGAAGGATCGAAGACGAACGACGAATTCATCAAATCGATGAGCGGTTAGTGAATCGAGACGAAAATTTAGGGTGGGGGATCGCGTCGTTAACGCGACCCCCATTTTACTTTTTAAGGAAGAAAAGAATACAGAAAGGGCAGCTTCGTGCTGCACCAGGAAAGCCCAATGAGTAGCGCAGAAAAGTTTACAAGTATCGGCGGTCAGGCGGTTTTGGAGGGGGTCATGATGAAATCCCCAAACTTCGTAGCCGTCGCCGTTCGAAAGCCTGACCATAAAATCATTGTAAAATTTGATCCCTATAAACCGTGGTCGAAGTCCTTCCCGATACTTTCTAAACCTTTTCTTCGTGGGATTGTGACTCTGGTAGAGTCGATGATTCACGGAATGAAGGCCCTATCCTATTCGGCGAAAATGTCCGGCCAGGAAGAAAATCAGGAAGAGATTTCGAGCTTCGCGATTGCTTCGAGTATGGCGTTTGCGTTTGTGATGGGGATGGGTCTCTTCGTGGCTCTTCCTCACGCGATTACCGCCATTTTAACTTCAGATCGGTACCTTGCCATCTCTACAAATAGCCCAATTTTTCATCTTCTGGATGGCGTTTTTAAGATGGCGATTTTTCTCACTTACATCTGGGGAATTTCGCGCTTGAAAGAAATTAAACGCGTTTTTCAGTACCACGGCGCTGAACATAAATCGATTTACGCATTCGAAGCTGGAAAGGGCCTGGACGTCGAGTCTGCCGCTAAATTTACGACGCTTCACCCGAGGTGCGGAACGAGTTTTCTTTTATTTCTCATTCTGATTTCAATCGCGATGTTTAGCATTCTTCTTCCCCTGCTTGGGCTCACGCATTTTAGCGAGAGTGCGGTTTTGAATCACCTGGGAATGATCGTCGCGAAGATTATCCTGATGTTCCCAGTTGCCGGCATTGCCTATGAATTTATCAAGGTTTGTGCGTTTCGAATGGACTCGGCGCTTTTTAAGGCCTTGATCTGGCCAGGCTTGATGCTTCAAAAGTTAACGACTATTGAGCCGGATGCGGAACAATTGGAAGTCGCGCTCGTGTCATTAAAGCAGGTCCTATTCTTAGAAAAAACTGGTGCGACGATGGGTGGAGAGATTGAAATCACGTCTCTTGAATCCATGGGCGCCGTAAAAGCACAGGTGAATGACTTTTTGGAGGCGTAAGTTTTCAGATGTTCGATAAGCTTGCCTCAGTTGAGGCCCGATTCATGGAAGTTGAAGCTCGACTCGGAGATCCTGCGCTCGCGGATCGTCCAGACGAGTTTCGTAAACTTTCACGCGAACATGCGTCTCTTCAGGAAATCGTCACCGAATACCGTCGCTATAAGGCAGTAAAGTCCGAAATCGCTTCGAACAAGGAACTGGTGCGCGAAAGCGACGCAGAAATCTCACAGATGGCAAAAGACGAATTAAAGCGACTCGAGCCGGAACTCGAAGCGATCACGCAAGGTTTACAAGTTCTCCTGCTGCCTAAAGATCCAAACGATGACAAAAACATCCTTCTCGAAGTTCGAGCGGGAGCGGGTGGAGACGAAGCCGCGCTTTTCGTGGGCGAAGTCTTCCGCATGTACGAACG
>CAYOJT010000143.1:0-1856 GCA_964404365.1 uncultured Bacteriovoracaceae bacterium | reverse complement strand
CGCGCGATGGTCGGGACGGGTGATCGGTCGGAGCGCATTCGCACTTACAATTTTCCACAAGGACGCCTCACCGATCATCGCATCGGTCTAACCATCCATCAGCTGCCGGATGTGATGGAGGGGAAAATCGACGAAATCTTAGATAGCCTCCAGCGAAATTATCAAATGGAAGCGCTGAAGGCCCAAGGGTTTGCGAACACCTCATCATGAGCCCAGGTCATCCTCTTCCCACTACTTTTGAAGATGCGATGAAGATGACCGAAAGTATTCTCCTTTCCTCGGCTTTCTTAAGTGAACGCGGCGGAGTGGAGCACGAGGTCGAACAACTCGTCATCGGAGCCTTTCGTAAGGTCACTGGAAAGTCTCGCGCCTTTTCTCGAAACGATCTTTACGCAAAGGTCCTTGAGCAATATCCGCGCGAGGCGGGCGAACTCCTCATCGGAATGGCTCATCGAAGGGCTTCGGGCGAACCTCTTCAGTATTTAGTGGGATATCAGTATTTTTTAAACCATGAGTTCGAAGTGAACCCTTCGGTGCTGATTCCGCGTCCAGAAACAGAAATTTTAGTTTACGAGGCTGCTCAGCATTTTAAGCGCCAGATTCATCAGCCGACCTTCGGCCTTGAAGTGGGTTTAGGTTCGGGCTGCATCTCCATCGAACTCTTAAAGCTTTTCCCTGAACTTCGTATTTGTGCGTCTGAGGCGCTTCCTGAAGCGGCGGAGGTTGCGAGACGAAATGCGGTTAAGATTTTAGGGAATTCAGCGGACCGACTGAAAATCTTTACGACCACCGAGCCTTCTCAGGTTTTGGAAGTATTTCAGGGGCAGTTGAAGAATAAAGTCTCCTTTATTATTTCGAATCCGCCGTATCTTGCATCGCGATCCGAAGTCGATAACGACGTGATGAATCATGAGCCGCATATTGCTCTTTTTGCTCCTGAAAATGACCCATTGTACTTTTATCGGGAAATCGCGGAACATGCGGATGAGTTTTTAGAACCCGGTGGAATGGTTTTCCTGGAGTGTCCGCATGAAAGGATCGATGCGATCGATCGGCTTTTTGGGGATGGTTGGAAAACTCATAAATACCGAGATCTCACGGGTCGGGAACGAGTCCTGACCGCTTCGTACTTGGCAAGACCTGCTCTGAACTAAGGAATGACATGGATAAGATCAAAATTTACGGTGGAACAAAATTAAACGGCTCAGTACGCGTGAGCGGCGCAAAAAACTCGGCTCTTCCCGTCTTGATCTCGTCCCTCCTTGCGGACAAAGAATCAGAATTCACCCGCGTTCCTGATCTTCATGACATTAAAACCACTGAGTTAGTTTTGAATCATCTGGGAGTGAAGTCATCGTTTGTGAATAATACGATGAAGCTTGATGCTTCAAAAATCACGACCGTCGATGCGCCTTATGATTTGGTCCGCAAGATGCGTGCAAGCGTTCTTGTGTTAGGTCCATTGGTCGCCAGAATGGGAAGAGCAAAAGTTAGCCTTCCTGGTGGCTGTGCGATCGGCGCCCGCCCCATCAACTTTCACCTGACCGCGCTCGAGAAACTTGGGGCAAAAATCACGCTCGAAGGCGGATACGTTATTGCGGAAGCGAAGAAGTTGATAGGAAATCGGGTTGTCTTCGACTTTCCATCCGTAGGTGCCACCGAAAATACCATGATGGCAGCATCACTTGCGCAAGGTGAGACCGTTCTCGAAAACTGTGCTCGCGAACCTGAAATTATAGATCTTGCCGATTCACTTCGTTCAATGGGCGTAAAAATTGAAGGCGACGGGACTGAGACGATTCGAATTCAAGGCGCTACTTCTTTGAAGGGAGCGATGCACTCCGTAATCGGCGATC
>CAYOJT010000142.1:0-7928 GCA_964404365.1 uncultured Bacteriovoracaceae bacterium | reverse complement strand
ACCGCACTCTGATCGCCGCCGATGCGGCCGTCATGCTGATCGACGCCGCCAAAGGCGTCGAGCCTCAGACCCGAAAACTTTTCGAAGTTTGCCGCATGCGCGGACTTCCGATTTTCACGTTCATCAACAAAATGGACCGCCCATCCCGCGAACCGATGGATTTGATCGACGAACTGGAAAAAATTCTCGGTATTCGCTCGTGTCCGATGACATGGCCCGTAGGTTCCGGCGACCGATTCCGCGGCGTTTATGATCGCATCGGTAAATCCGTTCTCCTTTTCCAAACGGATGGTGAAGCAAACCAATCCGAGCGCTTGGAGGGAACTAAAGTGAGCGGACCGGAAGATCCGAATCTCTGGAAGTTACTCGGCGGTCCACGACAGGACTTCGACGAAGCCAAAGAGCTGTACGAGACCATGAAAGCGGAAGTCGAACTCCTGGAGACTGCTGGCGACTCTTTCAATCTTGAACAAGTTTTAGACGGTAAACTCACGCCGGTATTCTTCGGCTCAGCCATGAATAATTTCGGTGTCGAGCACTTCTTAAAGAAATTCATCGAACTCGCCCCGTCGCCCGTTGCTCGTGAATCCGACAAAGGTAAAATTGAGCCCACGTCCGAAAAATTTTCGGGATTCATTTTCAAAATCCAAGCGAACATGGACCCTCAGCACCGGGATCGTGTCGCCTTCATGCGCGTCTGTTCTGGAAAATTCGAGCGCAATATGGAAGCCGTTCATGCGCGTCTCGAGAAAAAAATAAAACTCTCAAAACCGCTCAACTTTTTCGCTCAGGAACGAGTCATGGTCGACGAGGCATGGCCGGGCGATATTGTCGGCATGCTCGACACCTCAGGCGAACTCCGAATCGGAGACACCCTCTGCACTCCTCCGGCCATCGAATACAAAGGCGTTCCACGATTCAGCCCAGAACACTTCGCTCAAATGATCATCAAAGACCCGATGAAGCGTAAACAACTACAAAAAGGTCTCGAACAGCTTTCTGAGGAAGGCGTTGTTCAAGTCTATCGCCAACGCGATCTCGGAGATAAAGATCCGGTCTTGGGCGCGGTCGGCGCTCTCCAGTTCGAAGTTCTTCAGCATCGCCTCATGGGCGAATACGGCGTCGATACGAAAATTGAAAAAATGGGGTTCATTCACGCCCGCTGGGTTGTGGGGCCGGGACTTGATCCCGCCTTTTTTGAACGCCGCGAAGACTCTCGTTGCCTGATTGATCGAGATGGATTACCGGTTATTCTTTTCAAATCGGACTGGGCTCTCCGCTGGGCGGAAGACAACTATAAAGATCTGAAGTTTTTAACGACTGCGCCGGAAGTGCGCGGGGTTAAGAAGAAATGATGAAAAACCTTCTTTTCAGCTTCGGCCTGGGTCTTCTACTTTTCGTTTTCACTTCTTGTTCCACTCACTCTTTCCGGGGAGAGAGCAAATCGGATACCCAAAAGCGCACCGAAGAGGCTCTCGTCGCAAAATGGAAGGAAACCTCCCGCCTCGTGATCGAACAGCGCGGTGAGGACGTCCGAATCTGCGGCGACAAACATCCTGAGGCCTACAAAAATTACTCGAAGAACTTAGTTCGCATTGAATTCACGGTCGTTGGAGAAGGTGTTGTACAGAAGATCCGAACCCTGCAAAACACCACAGGCTCGAAGGGAATCGAAACCTGCCTACTCGATGCTTTTAAAACGACAAAATTCAACCCAATTCCAAAACACGTCACATCCATGGTGATCAATTTCCCGTTTGAATTTAAAACGGGTGCCCAAACGATTCAGTAGTTATGAATCCCTACGAATCAGGCGAACAAAAGAATATTCCGGCTGTTTTGATCTACGCACGTTATGAGGATTCGATTCTCATGATTCATCGCGATTCACCGGATCGACCGGGTGACTTTCATGCAGGAAAATGGAATGGGCTCGGTGGGAAGTCTGAGCTCGGCGAATCCTACGCGGAAACCGCTGCGCGCGAATTTTCTGAAGAAGCGGGAGTAGAGATTCCGCTCTCGCGATTCCGTTTTTTAGGACTTCTCCAATTTCCGAATTTCAAGCCCAAGAAGAAGGAAGACTGGACGGTCGCCGTATTCACGATCGAACTCACGAAAAACGAAAAAAGTTTAATCGTCCCAAAAAACGCAGAGGGAAGCTTACACTGGGTCCAGGCTCAAAATCTGATCGAACTCAACGTCTGGGAAGCGGATCGGGAATTCCTGCCCTATGTCGTCGCGAATCAGCCGTTTCATGGATGCACTTGGTACGTCGATGGAAAACCGAAACGCTCGAACGTAGAAAAGATCTAACCCATGTCGAATGACTCAAAACTCGTCTACTCCACCGATCCCACACTCAATCAAAAATGCCCGAAGTGCAAAGAACTCCAGACTGAGTGCACCTGCGAAAAAGACGTCGAACTCAAAGGCTATAAGTTCGTCGCCGTTCTCCGAATCGAGAAACAAGGGCGCGGCGGTAAAACGGTTACCGTGATCGATAAATTACCGAAGAATGAACTCTTCTTAAAAGACCTGACGAAAAAGTTAAAACAGAAATGCGGAGCAGGCGGAACCTACATCCTGAGTGGAAGGGATGGAGTGATCGAAATTCAGGGCGACCACCGACCTTCAATAAAAGCGGCCCTCTTAAAAGAAGGCATTCAATCGAAAGGGTAGCCCGATCAGCTGTACATCTGATCGATGAGTGGCTTAAAACGCTGTTCGATCACGTTTCGTTTCATCTTCATCGTCGGCGTCATCTCACCATCGGCGATCGTGAATTCACGATCAATCACGGTGAATCTTTTCACCTGCTCGAAACTCGCAAGCGTCTTATTAACGGAGTCGAATTGGGATTGAACGTCCTTCAAAATTTCTGGATCACAAATCACGCCATCTTTCATGGCGCCGGATTTAGCTTTCAAATCTAAAAGGGTAGATTCAGAAAGAGTCACAAGCGCTGAGAAATATTTACGGTTATCGCCGACGAGACATACCTGAGAGATAATCGGAGATTCCTTGAGCTTTTCTTCAATTGGGCTCGGCGCGACCATCTTACCACCCGAACTCTTCATAATATCGCGCTTACGACCCACAATTCGCATTAAACCCGAAGTGGTCCATTCACCGAGGTCGCCCGTATGGAACCATCCATTTTCGAGGGATGCTTTCGTGTTCGCCTCATCCTTGTAATAACCCAAGAAAACGTGGCGACCCTTCGAAAGGATTTCGCCGTCCTCTCCGAGTTTAAACTCACAACCTTCTAAAGGCTTACCGACCGTTCCCGCGCACTCGACTCCAGGAATCGTAATCGACACTACACCTGTTGTTTCCGTGAGACCGTAACACTCGAAAATTTCGAGACCAAAAATACGGAACCATCGCGCGACGTGGGCTGGAAGCGGGGCTGCGCCCGAAGCGAGGAGTTTCGCGTCCTTCAGTCCAAGCGCTGCCTTCACTTTTGAAAGAACGAGTTTATCCGCCAACGGGTAAGCCAGGATATCCGTGATCGAGGCGGTTTCTGAACTGTATTTCACCTTGGCGATGCGCTCACCGACTCCGAATGCCCAGTCAGCGAGCTTTCGCTTAATCCCTGTGCCTTTTGCGATTTTATTGACCACGCCCTCCATCATTTTTTCCCATACACGGGGAACACAGAGGAGAAGCGTAGGATTCGTTTCAGAAAGCTCAGCCGCGACATTTTCAAATTTCGTGCAGTAAGAAGTCAGGTAGCGATTCGTAATCCCAACACCCACGGAGTGCAGCTGCTCTGCCACGTGACAAAGGGGCAAGAATGAAAAGAGCGATCCACCGGCAGCAGGCAGATTCCAGCGCTTCCCGACAATGTCACTCGTGTAAGTGAGGTTATCGTGGGAGAGGACGGCCCCTTTCGGGTTTCCGGTCGTCCCCGAGGTATAGATCATGAAAGCCGGCGCAAACGGATCGATTTTCGCCAGGTAATCGTCCAACTTCCTTCCGCCGGCAAGTTTCTTGCCCGCCTCCACAGCGCTCGAGTAACCTATAGCTTTTGGACTGAACGAGGTGTCGTCATCGAGCGAGATGATCAGGCGGATTTCGTTTGGAATGCCTTTCCCCTCGTTCGCGATGCGGTCGTAATATTCTTTATTTTGGATACCCAAAACAACGGATCCTGTGTGGTTCAAAATATATTGGACGTCTTTCGCAGTCGAGTTCGGATAAATTCCTGCGAACTTCGAACGAATGAGCATGAGGGCTAACTGAAGGTGAACCCACTCTTTGCAGTTATACGAAAAGATCGCGCCGACATCGTTACTCGTGATTCCACAGCTCTCGAGATAGAGCGCTAAATAGAACACACGGTCCATGTACTCTTTTACAGAAAGGGTTTTCCATTCACCCTTCACTTTATATCGCTGAGCCGGAGCATCCGGTGTTGCTTTTGACCAATCTGAAAGACGATGCAAAACGGTCGAACTCATAGCCACGATTCTCCATGCAGGAACAGGGCAGCGAAGGTGCTGAACCAATGAAAATGCTGTCGTTCAATTTTCGCGGATACGTTCACTGAAATAAAGTGAAAAAGAGCTTCTTCCCCGATTGAAGGAAGGCTTGTGAGCCTGCGACCGAACGTGTCGCTTCGTGCGACGCTACAGGCGCGGGTCCCGCACCGGGTGCGGCGGTTGCCGTGTGAAGCAGGGGCTGTGCAGCGGACGCGATGGAGCGCATGGGAACGCCCATTCCCGCGCCATAAAGCGTGTTATACCAGTAATAGTTTCTCGAAATCAGAACCACGTAATCCCGAGTTTCTTTGTAGGGGATCAGATCCAAAAAGAGCATTCGATCATTCGTTGAATATCGCTTAAGCCAGTCATCCACCTTTTCGGCTCCCGCATTGTAAGCCGCTAGCGCAAGCTCAGCATCGCGATCAAAACGATAGATCAGGCGGTGAATGTAACGCGTCCCCAGTCGAATATTTGTTTCTGGAATAAAGAGGCCATTCTTCGTCACTCCCCTGTCCATCATGCGCGCCGTACGTGGCATGAGCTGCATGAGACCCGTCGCACCTACTCGCGATCGCGCCCAAGGATTAAATCCGCTCTCTTGGCGAATGAGGGCTGCGATGAAGTAAGGATCACTCTCCCCTGAATGCCGTTTGATTGACTCGAAATTTTTAAGCGGGTAAAAAAGCTTGAGCGTCGTTTGAGAAATCAAATCGGGCTTATCTTTGAAAACGCTCGTCAGAAATCTAAACTGGGTAATCGGGTCCCCGAGTTTATTCGCGAGTACCGCCAAATAGAGCCTAAGCTGCGGCTCAGTCTTCACAAAAGCATCAAACCATTTCGCAAGCATTCGCCGAGCATATTCTTCGGAACCGATGGCTGCTAAGCCTTCCATCGCGCGAATCCAGGAATTCACATGAGGATATTGGTGAGATCGAAAAAAGATCGTGGGCTCACCCGTGCCAGCCACTCGCACAATCTTCGATGCCTGAGCCCGATTCAAAACAAGATTATGATACCCAAGCGGAGCTTCTTTTAGGAGTTTTTGGGAAAGGTATTCGAAGCGCATGCGATCGCCGCGCATTTGGGCACAACGAGCACGCCAGTAGAGTGTACGCCCCAGGTATTCTTGAGAGTTTTCTTCGTAAACTTTCGTCAGGATCGGCTCAGCGGTCTTACAGTCCTGATCCATAATCTTGAGAAGCGAATACCGAAAGCGCGCGCGCGAAGCGTGTTCTGAATTTTTACATTCGAGAACTTTTTCATAGAGGCTAAACGCGATCTGCTTGTACTTCGGATCCGGAAGGAAAGTTTCAGCCTTCTGACCGAGTGCTGTTGCGATTTCGGGATGATCACAGTTCTGGCTCACGCTCTCACTCAGTGCTCGCTTCGCGATCGGCTCGAGCGCCGACCACTGACCGAAAGTCCGAAGTGCTAAGTAAATCGCCGAAGAGGTCGCGCGCTTCAGCGCAGAAAAATCAGCATTTTTCAGCATCGTGACGACTTCGCGCGAGTTCTTGACCTGATCCGGTTCAATATCTTCTTCGACGAGTTCTTCTTCTTCCGGCTGCTTCACGATGAGCTCTTGACCTAGAACAAGCGGACAGAAATCGTCCTTGAGCGCTCCATCGCCCGCGCATTGTTTCTTCCAAGCTTCGATTTCGAGGTCAGAAATAATCCCGCGCTTCCATGACGCATACTTTCTAGCAGACTGTCGCAGCGCAGTATGAACGGGTTCTGGTTCCTTTTGAATGCCGAGCCACCCTGCCTCAAGCGCCTCACGCAGGGTCATTTGAGGAACTACAACTTCCTGATTTTCCGAGGCATTTAAGGGAAAAATGGTAAAAAACGCGGCAAAAAAAGTGAAGAAAACCGCGAATGAAGATGATGTCCGTCCTGGATAGCGCATTCCTGCTAAAGATTGTGCATTGGAGCGTATGCACCCAGCAAGTGGAAGATTTTGCTCCTTTTCTAGCTGAACTCTGCGACCCAAAAACCCCAATTCGTCAAAGATTTGACGCCCTTAACTCTTCTCGCTTGAAGTCGCGCTCGCTCGATTGTAAACCCTCTCTCCATGGGAAAAAGACTTTCGACTAAGCATAAGAAGATGAAACGAGACAAGGCACGCGCCTACGCGCAGGATCCGTCTCCTTGGCAGCACAAGATTGCGATCTCGCGCTCCAAGAAAATGAAGAACAAGATGAAGAACCGGATGACTTGATCGGGGTAGCCTTTGCGCCTCGCGATCGTCGATCTCGGTACGAACTCCGTTCGTTTCGACGTCCACCTCATCGGACCTAAAAACTCTTCCAAACTCCTCCATCGTGAAAAACTGATGGTCAGGCTTGGGCAAGGTGTATTCACCGACGGAAAGCTGAACGCTGAAGCTTTTCGCCGCACTCTGAACGCGTTTCATAGCTTCCAAAGGACAGCAAAAGAACTCCGTGTCGACAAGATGGTCGCCTTCGGAACCGCTGCGCTTCGTGAAGCCTCCGACGGCGCGCGACTCCTCGACTCGATCAAAGATGAAACCGGAATCGAAGTCCGAGTCATTTCGGGTGTCGAAGAAGCAAAACTGATTTCCCGCGGAATTCTCGCGAACGAAAAACTCCCGAAAGGTACTTTTGGCCTCGTCGATATTGGTGGGGGAAGCACCGAAGTTTCAGTCTGCCGCGCGGGAGGGAGCGAATTTTCAACAAGTTTCTCACTCGGAACTGCGAAACTTCAGCAGCTTTTTTTAAAATCTTCTCCGCCGAAGCCACTGAAATCGGGCGAAGATCCGATTAAGGCACTTCGAAAATATATTCGCGCAGCGATCCTCACGAAGACCCTTTCGGAGGAGTGGCCGAAAAAAGTGGACAAGTTCATCGGATCTTCTGGAACCATCCGCGCGCTCTCGCGCCTGTGTAAAAAAGGAAAACCCAAACCCATTGAACGCGGAGATCTAAAAAAATTGGTCGAAGAAATTTCGACGATGACGACGACTGAGCTTCTGGGGCTTCCTTCGATGGAGTCCAAACGCGTCGATATGATCTTGGCTGGCGCTATTTTACTTGAAGAAGTCATGAACCTCTTCAAGGTAAAGAAAGTATTTCCGACCGAGTTTTCCCTCCGAGACGGGATTCTGGAAGAACAGCTCGCTGTGATTCGCGCGAATGAAAAGTCGTCGCTCGGGATTCACTTGAAAGACATTTACGAGAGGATCAAGGAAGTTCACCCCGACATGCTTCATACTGACGCGGTGATGAGACATTCTGCGAAGCTTTTCGATTGTCTCTCTTCGATTCACAAACTGAAACGGGGATGGAAGTCTTATCTGATCGCGGCAGCCACGATTCACGATGTGGGTGAGATGATTAGCCCAACCGGACACGAAGAACATTCTTATTATTTTGCGAAACATGCCGACCTGGCGCCGATGGAAGAGTGGGAATCTGAATTCAT
>CAYOJT010000141.1:0-7947 GCA_964404365.1 uncultured Bacteriovoracaceae bacterium | reverse complement strand
TTTCGTAAGCTTTGCGTGCTGCATCTTCTGCTGCGACCTGAGCTGCGAACGGGGTGTTCTTGCGGGATCCGCGGAAACCTTTACCACCAGCGGACGACCACGAAATGGCATTACCCATCGTGTCCGTCACAGTGACGATCGTGTTGTTGAACGAAGAAAGAACATAGACGTTTCCGGTGGAGACGCTTTTCTTGCCCTTTTTAATCTTCGCTTTCGCGCCATCGGCGGCTGGTGCTGCCGTGGTTTCTGCTGCTGTTGTTTCTGTCTTATTTTCTGACATTTTTTTATTACTCCAAAATTTCTCTGTATTGGGGTCGGGCGTTTCCACCCTCACCTATTACTTCATCGCCTTAACAGACTTCTTACCAGCGATTGCGACAGCTGGACCCTTACGCGTACGAGCGTTCGAGTGAGTGCGCTGACCGCGGACTGGGAGTCCTTTGCGATGGCGGGATCCACGGTAGGTTCCGAGGTCCACTAAACGTTTGATTGAAAGAGCAACTTCACGGCGAAGGTCACCTTCTACGCGAACGTCTTTCTCGAGGATTTCACGGATCTTCTGAACTTCAGTTTCCGTCAATTGATCGGTTTTTTTGTTCAGATCGATGCTCGCGTTTTTGCAAATCTTGCGCGCCATCGGAACGCCAATTCCGTAAATGTAAGTGAGCGCAACTTCCATGCGCTTATTTCTTGGTAAGTCTACTCCAGCAATACGTGCCATTTAATTCATTTCCCTTCGATTAGCCTTGGCGTTGTTTGTGACGTGGGTTCGTGCAGATCACGCGAACCACACCCGCGCGGCGGATGATTTTGCATTTTTCGCAAATTTTCTTAACTGATGCTCTGACTTTCATTTTCTTCCTCTACTCCGACTCATCTTCACGAAGAGCCTTCAAACTTTTTTCAAACCTCTACGAACCGCTCAAAACACAAAAAGACGCCGCTGCTGCTTAGGCTTCTTCGGATCCTTTTTTTGCCGACGGCTTCTGAGCCGTGATCGTATCGATTGGAGAGGTCACTCTCCGGGCAGGGATCCAATTTCCCTTTTGCATTAATTTTTGGTTCCGGATTTTTCGTCCGCTCAATCGAGCGAAGTTAAAATTCGTGGGCCATTTTCAGTGATCGCAATCGTGTGCTCGAAATGAGCGGAAAGCGACTTATCCAAAGTGACCGCAGTCCATCCGTCCTGGAGGACTTTTACGTCGGGCTTACCAGCATTGATCATCGGTTCGATCGCAATGACCATTCCCGCTTTCAGCACCATGCCTTTTCCTTTTGGTCCGTAATTCGGAACCTGAGGATCCTCATGGAGAGCTCTACCAATACCGTGGCCGACGAACTCTCGTACCACGCTAAATCCGAAACCCTCAACATAATTTTGGATCGCATAACCGATGTCAAAAACCCTATTTCCGGGCTTTGCTTCTGCGATTCCACGCATAAGCGACTCGCGTGTCACGGTGAGGAGTTTTTCAGTCTTAGGGTCGATCCTTCCAATCGGGATCGACCGCGCTGTATCGCCATGCCAGCCGTCTTTAATGACCCCAAAATCGAGGCCCACGATATCGCCGTCCTTAAGAACCCGCTTTTTCGAAGGAATTCCATGGACCACCTCGTCATTTACAGAAATACAGACGCAGGCGGGGAAGCCGCTGTAGCCCTTGAACGCGGGGATGACCCCCAATTCCTTACAGCGACGTTCGGCGATCTGATCGAGATCCCAAGTAGACACGCCTGGTGACGCGGCGCGACACATTTCATCGAGAATCTGAGCCGTAATACGGCCCGCTTCTCTCATGAGCTCAATTTCGCGATCTGACTTCAGGGTGACCATTACGACAATGCTTTCGAGAGATTCTTCGTTACATCCGACATCGGAAGAGCCGCATCGATGGATTTCAGTTTACCCTGCTTCGAGTAGAACTGAACAAGCGGTGCGGTTTGATTGTGATAGACGGCCAGGCGCTTCGTGATGACTTCAATTTTATCGTCATCTCTTTGAATCGTTTTCGATCCGCACTTGTCACAGATTCCATCTACTTTAGTGGGCTGAGTTTTCACGTGGTACATCGCCGAGCAGTTCGGACAAGTCCGACGTCCGCTCAAACGGCCGACTAGTTCTTCGTCATCCATTGCGAATTCAATCGCGCGATCGACTTTCAGATTTTTTGCAGCAAGCATTTTATCCAAAGACTCCGCCTGCGGAATCGTTCTCGGAAAACCATCCAAGATAAAACCCGGCTTACAATCTGGATCCTTGATCCGCTCTTCAATCATTCCCACAACGACGTGATCCGGTACGAGCGAGCCAGCATCCATAATGGATTTCGCTTCCATACCGAGTTTCGTGCCCTTTGAAATATTCGCACGAAGCATGTCGCCTGTAGAAAGTTGTGGCCAACCCTTCTCAGTCGTCAAACGTTTAGCTTGGGTTCCTTTTCCGGAGCCCGGTGGTCCTAAAAAAATCAGGATCATGTATATGCCTGACGGCCGCGGATCCTTGCGTGTTTCAGGAACCCTTCGTAGTTCCGAGTGAGGAGGAAGGTTTCGATTTGCGCAACCGTATCCATCGCCACACCCACGAGAATCAGAACAGACGTTCCACCGAAGTAGAACGGAGTCTTCATGGTTTGAGTGAAGATTGTTGGAAGAACACAAATGAGAGCAATGTAGATTGCTCCGCCAAGGGTGATACGTCCCAAAACGTAATCCACGTATTGAGCGGTCGCCTCACCCGGACGAATACCAGGAATGAATCCACCGTTTTTCTTCAAGTTCTCCGCCACATCGTCTGTCTTGAAAACGACAGCAGTATAGAAATACGCGAAGAAAATGATCATTCCGACGAAAACGATTTCATACAGAAGCGCGCCTGGCGTGAGCTGGCTTGCGAGCTTTTGAACCCAAACATTTTTCCAAGCCACAGCGATCGTCGCAGGGAAAGCAATGAGTGAGGACGCGAAGATCGGAGGAATAACTCCCGAGACGTTCACCTTGAGCGGAATGAAAGTCGTTTGACCGCCATACACTTTTTGGCCGATCACGCGCTTTGCGTACTGGATCGGAATACGACGTGCGCCGCGCTCAACGAAGATGATCGCGAAAAATGTGACCAGGATAATCGCCGCGATCGCCAGGAGTTTAAACGCGGAGAGTTCACCCGTTTTATAGAGCGAGAAAGCTGAGCCGATCGAGGAAGGAATACGGGCCGCGATACCAGCATAGATGATGACCGAAGAACCGTTACCGATTCCGCGCTCAGAGAGCTGTTCACCGATCCACATGAGGAAGAGCGTTCCGGCCATGAGTGTGATTACAGTCATGAACACGAAACCAAATCCTGGATTCAATACGACTTGCGGTTGGGTTTGGCGCATGAGCTGAGTCGCGAGAGCCGAACCCTGAACGACGGAGAGGAGAACCGCGCCGTAACGAGTGTACTGAGTGATTTTCTTACGTCCCTGATCTCCTTCTTTTTGGAGTTCATGGAAGTAAGGAACCACGACTGTTAAAAGCTGGAAGATAATCGAGGACGAGATGTAAGGCATGATTCCGAGCGCGAAGATCGAGAAGCGCTCAAGTGCTCCACCAGAGAAAAGGTTGAAGAAGCCGAAGATCGTTCCTTGTAAGCTTTGGAAAAGTTGAGCGAGAGCCGCGCTGTCAACTCCCGGAACTGGGATGTGCACGCCTAAACGGTAAACTGCGAGCATGGAGATTGTGAAAATGACTCGCTTCCTGAGTTCTTCAATCTTGATAATACCGGTGAGTGCCGACATCTGAATCCTGTCCTTAAGAAAGTGTATGTATTTGAAAACAAAAGGCCCGGGAGCTTTTTTGGCTTCCCGGACCTATCTATAAAAACCGAAAGTCTGTCTTCGCGAAAGCCTTATTTTTTAGCAGCAGCTGCCTTAGCAGTCTTGCCCTTACGCTCACGCTTTTTACCTTGAGGGATTGGCAGAAGTTCGAACTTCCCGCCAGCCTTCGTGATCTTAGCTTGAGCAGCATCCGAGATGCGATGCGCTTTAATGGTGAGAGGCTTCGTCAATTCGCCGACAGCCAAGATCGTCAAGCGATCGAAGCGGCCTTTGATGAAGTTTGACGCAACTAGCGCTTCCAGGCTCACGTCTTTTCCGTCGAAACGGGAAAGATCCGAGAGATTCACGATCGCATTCGAACGACGAGCGATGTTTTTGAATCCGCGCTTTGGAATGCGGCGATACAAAGGCATCTGACCGCCTTCGAAACCTGGACGAACCGACCCGCCGGAGCGAGCAAGCTGACCTTTGTGACCTTTACCTGCCGTCTTACCGAGGCCGGAACCTGGTCCGCGTCCGAGACGCTTGCGGGAGGTGGTCGCTCCTGGATGAGCCTTAATCGTATTGAGTGTTAACATAAATCACTATTCCTTACATTCAACCTGGGGTTGAAATCCTTCATTCCAACCCGAGGCTAGAATCCTTAAACTTTAAGTCCGACCTGATTAACGCGTTTCAGCAACAACTTCAACAAGGTGCAGAACTTTTTTGATCATCCCACGAACAGATGGGGTGTTCTCCAGAGTCACTACGTGTTCACGGCGTCGGAGTCCGAGACCGTTCACACATGCACGTTGATTAGGAGGGCAAGCGATCGTCCCTTTTTTCAAACGGATGGTGATCGTGCGTTTCTTTCCAGCGCTTGCAGCAGGTGATGCCTTAGCAGCTGGAGCTTTTTTAGCAGCGGTTTTCGTTTCAGCAGCCATGATAGCCCCCGATTATTCCGTGATTTCAGCGACCGTTTTGCCACGGGAAGCGGCAATTTCGCTGAACTTACGGAGATTCTTGATTGCATCGAACGTCGCGCGAACGACGTTGTGCGGGTTATCCCGGCGAAGAGATTTCGTCAGGATGTTCTGAACGCCAGCGACTTCTAAAATCGCGCGAACAGATGATCTTGCGATGATCCCAGTTCCTTCTGGAGCTGGTTTCATGAGAACGCGGGAAGCGCCCCAGTGACCGAGGACTTCGTGAGGAATGGTTTTGCCTTCCATTGGAACCTTGATGAGGTTCTTCTTCGCTTGTTTCCCAGCTTTTTTAATCGCTTCAGGAACTTCGCCGGCTTTTCCAAGACCCACGCCTACTTGGCCTTTTTTGTCACCGACAACAACGATCGCTGCGAAGCTGAAGCGGCGTCCGCCCTTCACGACTTTCGCGCAACGGTTGATGTGAATGACCTTATCTTCGAATTCGGATTCTTCGCGATCGTCTCTTCTATTATTACGCTCGAATGCCATTAGATTTATCCCTCAATCCTTTTTAAAATTTCAATCCGCCTTCGCGAGCAGCGTCTGCCAATGCCTTCACTCGGCCATGGTAGAGGTATCCGCTACGATCGAAGACAATGTTGCTGATTCCTTTAGCGAGAGCTTTTTTCGCGAGAAGTTTTCCAACTCCTTTTGCACCCTCGGCACTTCCCGTCGACTTCGTTCCGAGACCTTCGTCTGCGGTGGAGGCAGCGACCAAGGTCATGCCTTTCACGTCATCGATGAGTTGAGCGTAAATGTTGTTGTTCGAGCGATAGAGCGAAAGGCGAGGCATAGTAGCCGTTCCTTCGATTTTCGCACGAATCCGCTTTTTACGTTTTGCGCGGATCTGATCTTTTTCACTAGTTTTGCGATGAATTTTTTTAGCCATAAATCACCTATGTGGATCACTTGCGTGACCTTACTTAGCCCCCGCCGCTTTACCTTCTTTGCGGATGATGACTTCGTTCGTGTATTTGATCCCTTTGCCTTGGTAAGGCTCAGGTTTCTTGAACGAACGGATTTTAGCAGCCACTTCGCCGACCAATTGCTTATCAGCACCGGTGAGAACGAGGTGGGTGTTGTTTTCTACTTTTGCCGTGATTCCTGCTGGGAGGGTGTAATCAACAGGGTGAGAGTAACCCACCGTCATGCTGAGAACTTGTCCCTTCGTCGATGCGCGATAACCGACGCCGACGATATCGAGTTCTTTTGTGAACCCTTGGGAAACACCATGAACCATGTTCGCAACCAAAGTGCGGCTCAAACCATGAAGCGCGCTTGCGTTTGGAACGAGGTTTTCGTGGCGCTCGACGATGATCACATCTTTATCGAGCTTCGCGGTGATTCCACGAGGAAGCTTATGCGAAAGTTTACCTTTTGGGCCTTCGACTTTGATGTCGGCGCCGTTGATGGCTACTTTCACGCCTTGAGCAACTTTAACTGGGGATTTACCTACGCGTGACATCTTACCATACCTCGCACAAAACTTCGCCGCCGACCTTCGCTTGACGAGCTTTCGATCCGGTCATGACGCCTTTGGAGGTCGACACGATCGCGATCCCTGCACCGCTGAGCGGACGTGGGAAGGATTCATAGCCTGAATAGCGACGGAGACCTGGACGGCTCACGCGCTTCACGCCTTGGATTACGCTTGAACCCGCATCAGTGTACTTCAAGTACACTTTGATCATCGGATGACCAGCATCATCGCGCATGAGGCGGAAGTTCTTCAAATAACCTTCCTCTTTCAAAACGCGAACAACGTTAGCCTTCAGGCGGGATGCGGGAATTTCGAGTTTTTCGTGACCTTCTTGGGCCGCGTTTCGAATTCTCGTCAACAGATATGCAATTGGATCAGTCATGCTCATAATCTAATAACCTCTATTATTTCCGGAACGGCATGCCGAGTTCACGAAGAACTGCGCGTGCGTGTTCATTGCTTTTGGACGACGTTGCGATAGTGATCGTCATTCCGCGAACCTTCTCGACTTTGTCGTAGTTGATTTCAGGGAAGATGATTTGTTCGCGAAGACCGACGGAATAATTTCCGCGACCGTCGAACGATTTTGGGTTCACACCTTTGAAGTCACGAACGCGTGGGAACGCGACGTTCATCAAGCGGTCCAAGAATTCCCACATGCGAGCGCGGCGGAGAGTGACCATCACACCGACTGCGTTGCCTTCGCGGACTTTGAAAGTCGCGATCGCCTTTTTCGCGCGAGTGAGAACCACTTTTTGACCGGCAATAGCCATGATCTCGTCCAGTGCGCTGTCCAAGACTTTTGGGTTACCGACTGCATCTTTGATTGCGCAGTTGATGACCACTTTTTGAAGTCGTGGCACTTGCATGGTGTTCTTAAGATTGAATTCTTTGATCACGGAAGGGACGACCTTCTCGCGATAATATTTTTGGAGGCGAGGCATTTGATCTGGGGAAGCTTTCGTTTCTCCAGCAGGTGACATCCGGACGCCTTGAGCGGATTCCGAAGGACCTTTTTTACGCTTTTCGCCTGTCGGCTTCTTCGCAGCTTTTGCAGCTTCAGGCTTCGCGCCTTCGGCTGGTGCTGCTGCTTTCTTTTCGTTTTCGTTTGCCATAATTTTCCTTACTTCTGATTCACGAGTTCGCTTGATCGCTCACTCGCCTTACAGTCCCATGCCTCAGAGAACTTCCGGTGCGAGGGAAATGATTTTCGTAAACGATTTCGCGCGGAGCTCACGAGCCACTGGCCCGAAGATACGAGTACCGATTGGCTCGTTTTGCGCGTTGATGAGCACTGCGGAGTTCGTATCAAAACGAATGTAAGTGCCATCGTTACGGTTGATTTCTTTTTTCGTGCGAACGATCACGGCTTTCATGACTTCCCCTTTTTTCACTTTGGAATTCGGGGTTGCCTCTTTCACCGTCACCACGATGATATCGCCGACCGAAGCGTACTTTCTACGAGTACCGCCGAGGACCTTGATACACATCACGGATCTTGCGCCGGAGTTGTCTGCGACATCGAGTCGTGTAGTCATCTGAATCATAGTTTACTCTTTTCTCTGCCTCTTCATTTAAACGTCTATTTTATTAGACGTTGGCCTCAACAGTTTGGATCGCCTTACGAACGATCTTTTGAAGCGCCCAACGCTTTTCACGGCTGAGAGGGCGGCTCTCGATGATG
>CAYOJT010000140.1:0-8014 GCA_964404365.1 uncultured Bacteriovoracaceae bacterium | reverse complement strand
CAGTAGCTCTAATGGTAGAGCGGCGGATTCCAAATCCGTAGGTTGTGGGTTCGAATCCCTCCTGCCCTGCCACTTTTTAACTCGAAACCGAAGTGAACTAGAACTGATCAGGAATGATCGGACGCTTAAGGGAAACGGTCATGGAAAGTCAAAATCAGAAGTGGGTAAATGGAAGCTTTCTCGCGGTGAGTGCCATTGTTGGCTACATCGTGTTTGCGGCGGCTTTCAAACTTGCTGGAGTTTATGATTTCGAAACCAAAGTGAAGAACCTCGAACTCCTCGTTCGATTCGGATCGGTCGGTATCGGAGTCGTCCTCTTCACGATTCTTTATCGCAGCGACAGCGCGAACCAGTTCATGCACGAAGTGGTGACGGAGCTTTCCCGCGTGACTTGGCCGACCTCGAAAGAAACCTGGGGAAATACGTGGATTGTGTTGATCGCAGTTCTCGTGACCTCTGTGTTCCTTTGGGTTCTCGATACACTTTGGGCGCGATTCATTCAGTTTCTTATTTAGTTCAAGCCACGTAGAGCTACGGGTTTGATGAGATGCATTTTTTGGTCGGCAGTATTTTCGACCTTGGATTTTTAGAAAGAGAGTTACGCCATGAACGAGACAGTACAGACCAGTAGCGGTGGCGGCCACGAGATGGCCTGGTACGTGGTTCACACGTATTCGGGCTACGAGAACAAAGCGAAGCTTGCTTTAGAAGAGCGCATTCGCTCTGCGAAGAAAGAAGCTTTTTTTAGCGAAGTGATCGTTCCAGAAGAGAACGTCGTTGAGCTCAAGAACGGCCAAAAGCGCACTTCCAAGCGCCGTTTCTTCCCAGGCTATATCTTGGTGAAAATGCACCTCACCGAAGAGACCTGGCACATCGTGAAAAATACTCCAAAGATCACCGGATTCGTGGGCGGCGACCCTACGAAGCCAGTGCCAGTGCCTGAGTCTGAAATTGAAAAAATGACTAACCGCATTGCGGAAGGTCAGTCCAAGCCGCGCCCACGCATCTCCTTCCAAGAAGGCGAGAAAGTTCGCGTGGTCGATGGTCCGTTTGCGAACTTCAATGGTGTTATTGAGGGCGTGAACCCGGATAAGGGCAAAGTGAAGGTTTCCGTCAGTATTTTCGGCCGCTCCACTCCAGTGGAACTCGACTTTATCCAAGTCGAGAAAGTCTAAAATAATAGTCGGGTATTCCCTTTTTAGATTCTTCTCAGAAGGAGCTAGAAAAGGGCGTTTTGTCGTGTAATAACGCACGACTCGCAATTAATGTGGCCAACCGCGTGTTGGCAGAAGGACATCTGAAGCCGGCATCTTCGATTTTCGAAGGGCAAACCGACCGAGGATGAGTGTGAATTATGGCTAAGAAAGTTACAGGTCAGATCAAACTTCAAATTCCAGCGGGTCAAGCAAACCCAGCTCCGCCAGTCGGACCAGCTCTCGGTCAGCGCGGCGTGAACATCATGGAATTTTGTAAAGCGTTCAACGCAAAAACACAGGATCAAAAAGGCATGATCATTCCTGTGATCATCACTGTGTACTCGGATCGTTCGTTCACTTTCGTGACGAAGACCCCGCCAGCAGCAATCTTGTTGCTCAAGGCTGCAAAAGTCGAAAAAGGTTCCGGAACTCCCGACAAAACTAAAGTCGGTAAAGTGACGAAAAAACAAATCGAAGATATCGCGAAAATCAAAATGCCAGACTTGAACGCTGGTTCTCTCCAGGCTGCAATGCGCACCGTGGAAGGAACTGCGAAGTCCTGCGGTTTGACCATCAGCGATTAAAATTTTCCATGATGGGAAATTTTACGGGAGCGCAACGTGGGTCCTGTGGACCCAAAATTTACAGGATGTAAATTTTAGTGAGCACCTGATTCGGTTTTTAACAACGTGTGGGAGCTAGAGCTCGACTCTAGCGTTTGAACCACAAAGGAGTAGAAAATGGCGCAAGCCACGTCTCAAGACATCAAAAAGAAGATGAAGTGCGGAAAGAAATACGCAACTTCCGCTTCAAAATTAGAATTCGGAAAAATCTACACGATCGATGAAGGCTTCAAGATCCTCCCGGAACTCGCAACCGCGAAGTTCGACGAGACGGTCGATGTCGCTTTCAACCTCGGCGTTGACCCAAAGCACGCAGACCAAATGGTTCGTGGCGCTCTCGTTCTTCCAAACGGAACGGGTAAGTCGGCTCGCATCGCTGTTCTCGCAAAAGGTGACAAGGCTCGAGAAGCCGAAGCAGCTGGAGCAGACACGGTTGGCGCAGAAGACTTGATCGAAAAAATCAACGGCGGCTGGCTCGATTTCGACAAGATGATCGCAACCCCAGACATGATGGTGGCGCTCTCTAAAGTTGCTAAAGTTCTCGGACCACGCGGTCTCATGCCGAACCCAAAACTCGGTACCGTGACTGTCGATGTGACGAAAGCGATCAAAGAACAAAAGCTCGGTAAAGTTGAATACCGCACGGAAAAAACCGGTATTGTTCACGCTGTGATCGGCAAGAAATCTTTCGGCTCTCAGAAGCTGAAAGAAAACTTCGTCGCTCTCGCAACGGCGATCATGAAAGCAAAACCACCAACCTCTAAAGGTACCTACCTGAAGAGCGTTATCGTTTCCGCGACGATGTCGCCGGGCTTGAAGCTCGATGCGAACGAAGTCACCGGCTTAACCGGATAAGGATAAGAGGATTTTATGAACGCAAATAAAGCTGCAAAAGCCGAACTCGGATCTGCGATTAAAGAGAAATTCCAAAAAGCGAAAATTGCTGTTTTCGCTGACTACAAAGGATTGACCGCTCAACAAGCGGACGATCTCCGTAAAGCTCTTCGCGCAGTCGACACCGAAGTGAAAGTTCTCAAGAACAACATCGCTCGTTTAGTCACGAAAGATGGTTCGCTCGGCGAAGATACGAAAAACATTGTGGACTCCGTTGTTGGACCAACGCTCGTCGCGTTCGGCTACAAGGATTTCACTGCTACGGCAAAAGTCATTCACAAGTTTGCTACGGACAACGAAGCCCTGAAGCTGAAAGCCAGCATCATGGATGGAAAGAAGCTTGGAACTTCGGAACTCGAAGCCATTGCGACTCTTCCAAGCCGCGAAGTCCTTCTCTCTATGCTCCTCGGTATGCTCAACGCTCCTATCGCGAGCTTTGCGCGTGTCATCGATGCATATGCGAAGAAGAAAGAAGCTTCCGGCGGCGGAGCTGCTCCGACTGCATAAAGTTCCTCATTGTCCTTCGAGACGAAGTCGGTTGGTCTGGCCGATTCTAGTCCCGGTAAACGAAGGGCAAGTACTCATGAGGGAAAACAATAGACGGGTCGTCATGACGACGGCTTGAAACCAGGTCCTAAAATTAAACCAGAAGGACCAGACTACGGTCAGTGATTTCAGGAAGATGGCTGTAGTTGAGTTAAGTAAATGAGGGTGTAACCATGTCTGCTATTACGAAAGAACAAGTGATCTCTTTCATCGAGAACCTTTCCGTTATCGAGTTGAACCAACTCGTGAAAGACCTCGAAACCAAATTCGGTGTTTCTGCTGCTGCAGCTGTCGCTGCTGGCGGTGGTGGCGCAGGCCCAGCGGCTGAAGCTAAAACCGAATTCAACGTCGTCCTTGCTGCTGCAGGCGATAAGAAAATCGACGTCATTAAGGAAGTTCGCGCAATCACCGGTCTCGGCTTGAAAGAAGCTAAAGACCTCGTCGAAGGCGCTCCGAAAGTCCTTAAAGAAGGCGTGTCCAAAGCTGATGCTGACGAGATGAAGAAGAAGCTCGAAGCAGTTGGCGCTAAAGTCGAAATTAAGTAATTTCCGACCCACTGCCTTCTGGTTTGGTTTTTAAGTTTAATTAACTAAGAACTGCAGCGCGTCATCCTACTTTTGTCCGTTTATAAAGATCTAGCTTTTAGGCTTGTTTTTAGATTCGGCGGGGGTAGGATGGCGCGATTGCGAAATCCATACCAATTTTAATTTGATCCGCCAGAAACTCGATGAGTTTCGGTGAACCATTTCTATCGTGCTGATTCGGAGACGTCCGAATCTCAACCTTCTGTAGTTGGTTTAGCATTCAGTGCTGCCCAACTTTCCTTCAAGGAGTTGCCATGGCCTCTCTCTTTTCAGAGAACCGCCGTATTCGGAAAGATTTCTCTAAGATCGCTACGCCGGTCGAAATTCCGAATCTTATCGAGCTTCAACGCAAGTCATACGACAAATTTCTTCAAGCAGACGTTCCAACGAACAAGCGCGAAAACATCGGTTTACAAGCTGTTTTCAAGTCTGTTTTCCCGATCGACGACTTTAACAAAACTGCGTCGCTCGAGTTTGAATCGTACACGCTTGAAAAACCAAAATACGATGTTCTGGAGTGCCGTTCGCGCGGAATGACTTTCGCGGCACCACTCAAGATCACCGTTCGCCTCGTCGTGTTTGATGTTGATGAGGAAGCGGGAACGCGAAACATCCGCGACATCAAAGAACAAGAAGTTTACATGGGCGAAATTCCGCTCATGACCGAAGCAGGTTCGTTCATCATCAACGGAACCGAGCGCGTGATCGTATCCCAACTTCACCGCTCACCGGGCGTGATCTTCGATCACGATCAAGGTAAGTCGCACTCTTCGGGTAAGATCCTTTACTCCGCTCGAGTGATCCCACATCGCGGATCTTGGCTTGATTTCGAATTCGACCACAAAGATCACTTGTACGCTCGTATCGACCGTAAGCGTAAGCTTCCGGCAACGATCATCTTGCGTGCAATGGGTATGGGTACGGAAGAAATTCTGAAGTACTTCTACCGGACTGAAACGATCTTCTTCGATAAAGACAAGTTCTTCAAAAACTTGGACCTCGACATCATGGCCGGACAGCGCGCGGAAGACGATATCGTCGACCCGAAATCCGGAAAAGTGATCGTGAAGAAGAACCGCAAATTCACAAAAGCGGTCATTAAAGAGATTCAAGACGCTGGTATCAAGAAGCTTGAAATTTCTCCTGAGAACGTGGTTTCCCGCGTTTCTTGTGAAGACATCATCGACGATAAAACCGGTGAAGTTCTTCTCGAGTGTAACGGTGAACTCACCGAAACGAAGATCAAAGACCTGAAAGCAAAAGGCATCAAACAAGTGAAGGTGATCTACACGGATTCCCTCACGATGGGATCCTTCGTTCGCGACACGCTTCTTCTCGATAAAGTCACCGGACCTGACGAGGCCCTGATCGAGATCTACAAGCGTATGCGCCCAGGTGATCCACCAACTGTGGAAGCTGCGAAAGCGCTTTTTGATAACCTGTTCTTCAATGCTGACCGTTACGATCTTTCGAACGTCGGTCGCTTGAAACTGAATTACAAATTCCCAGAGAACAAAATTCCTGTCGAAACGACGATTCTGACTAAAGAAGACATCCTTTCGACGCTTTTCTACCTCTGTGAATTGAACAACGGCCGCGGTCAGATCGACGATATCGATCACTTGGGTAACCGACGTGTTCGTCCTGTGGGCGAACTCATCGAGAACCAATACCGTATCGGTCTCGTTCGTATGGAACGCGCGATCAAAGAGCGTATGTCGATTCAAGAAATCGAAACGCTCATGCCGCACGATCTCATTAACCAAAAGCCAGTTTCCGCTGTGGTTAAAGAGTTCTTCGGATCTTCGCAGCTCTCCCAGTTCATGGACCAAACGAACCCTCTGTCGGAAGTCACGCACAAGCGTCGTCTTTCCGCTCTCGGGCCAGGAGGTCTCACCCGTGAGCGCGCCGGATTCGAAGTCCGCGACGTTCACAACACTCACTACGGTCGTATCTGCCCGATCGAGACGCCTGAAGGACCAAACATCGGTCTGATCGCATCTCTTTCGACGTACGCTCGCGTGAACGAATACGGTTTCATCGAAACGCCTTATCGTACCGTCACGGGTCGTAAGCTTGGCGACGAAGTAAAATTCTTCACCGCAACCGAAGAAGAGAACAAAGTCATTGCGCAGGTTTCTGCTGATGCTCTGAAAACTTGGAAGTTGAATAACGACCTCGTTCCGGCTCGTCGTAAAGGGGACTACGCTCTCGTTTCTGCTGATGATGTCGAACTCATGGACGTTTCGTCGAATCAATTGGTTTCGATCGCTGCTTCCTTGATTCCGTTCCTTGAACATGACGACGCTAACCGCGCTCTCATGGGATCGAACATGCAACGTCAAGCGGTTCCTCTTCTCCGTACCTCCGCTCCGCTCGTCGGGACGGGTATTGAGAAGGTCGTCGCTCGTGACTCTGGCCAGATCGTGGTTTGCCGCCACGACGGTGAGATCGCGATGGTCGATGGAACGAAAATCGTTGTTCGCCGTACCGGCCGCGTCGCAGACGAAGTCGGATCGGATGTCGATATTTACAACCTCACGAAATATCAGCGTTCGAACCAAAACACTTGCTTGAACCAACACCCAGTCGTCCGCGCAGGCGACAAAGTGAAGGCCGGCGATGTGCTTGCAGACGGACCAGGAACGGACGCAGGTGAGTTGGCTCTCGGCCAGAACATCCTCATCGCGTTCATGCCTTGGAACGGCTACAACTTCGAGGACTCGATCCTTATTTCTGAGCGTCTCATCAAAGAAGACACGTTCACCTCCATTCACATCGAAGAATTCGAGTGCGTGGCTCGTGACACGAAACTCGGAAAAGAAGACATCACTCGCGATATTCCAAACGTCGGTGAAGAGGCTCTGAAAGACCTCGACGAATCCGGCATCATCCGCATCGGTGCGGAAGTGAAACCTGGCGATATCCTCGTCGGTAAAGTGACTCCAAAAGGTGAGACTCAGCTCTCTCCTGAAGAGAAACTCTTAAGAGCGATCTTCGGCGAAAAAGCCGGCGACGTTCGCGATACTTCACTTCGCGTTCCATCGGGTGTGTACGGAACGATCATCAATGCTTCCGTCTTCGCTCGCGAAGGAACGGATCCAGATGAGCGTACGAAGCAGATCTTGGAAGAGCAGATCGCCAAAATCCGCCGCGACGAGAAAATCGAAGTCGATGCGATCCGCCAATCCGCTTTCAATAAAATCTTGAAATCGTTGGACGGCGCAGTCACCTCCGGAAAACTCCTCTCGGAAGACGGTTCGGAAGAGCTCTTGAAGAAGGGCGATAAACTTTCTCGCGAAATCCTCGAGAAAATTCCGTTCGACCTCCTCGGATTCATTCCGGTGAAAGACGAACTCGAACAAGAAGTCACCACCTATACGAAGACCGCAAAAGACAAAATCGAAGCGGTTCGCTACGTGTTCAAAGAGAAGATCGAAAAGCTGAAAAAAGGCGACGAGCTTGCTCCTGGCGTTATCAAAATGGTCAAGGTCCAAATCGCGATCAAGCGTAAGCTTCAGGTCGGTGATAAGATGGCTGGACGCCACGGTAACAAAGGGGTCATCTCGAAGATCGTTCCGATGGAAGACATGCCATTCATGGCAAACGGTACTCCAGTGGACATGGTCTTGAACCCACTCGGCGTTCCTTCTCGTATGAACATCGGTCAGCTCCTCGAAGTCATGCTCGGTTGGGCTGCTTGGGGTATCGGTGAGAAGGTTCAAGCTTACCTTGAAGCTTGGAACGGCGATGGAGCTCGTAAGCTCTTGAAGTCCGTTTACTCTTCTCCTGAACTCGACAAGTTCGTCGACAAAGCATCGGACGCGGAAATCAAGAAGATGATGTGGCACCTCCGTAAAGGTATCCATACCGCGACTCCGGTCTTCGATGGCGCTTCGGAAGAAGACATCCAGAAGATGTACGACATCGCAGGCCTCCCACACCGCGGTCAGACGACCCTGTTTGACGGCGTGACGGGTGAACCGTTCGCAGAAGATGTGACGGTTGGCGTGATGTACATGCTCAAACTTCACCACTTGGTTGAAGAGAAGATCCACGCACGTTCGATCGGGCCATACTCGCTCGTTACGCAACAACCACTGGGCGGTAAAGCTCAGTTCGGTGGTCAGCGTCTCGGGGAGATGGAGGTCTGGGCACTCGAAGCATACGG
>CAYOJT010000139.1:0-8125 GCA_964404365.1 uncultured Bacteriovoracaceae bacterium | reverse complement strand
GAAGCGTTTACTTTCACGATCGAAACCGCGCCGAAGCTTTGGAAGTACATGTTGATTCCGTAAAGAATCGAAAAGGTAAGAACGAGATTACTCGTGAGTCCCGCGTACACGACATAACCCATGGCCAGGTTCGCGGCTGCGGAACCTAAAGCCGAGATCATAATCGTGCGACGTCCACCCCATTTATCGGTCAGAGGACCGTTCAGGATGAAGGAGAAACCATAAACGATCGTTCCCCAGAAGAAGATCGTTCCGAAGTCTGCGTTCGACATCAATGAGCCGAGCGCGTTTTTCGAAACAGTCAAGTTGTAGCGTCCCATGTAGAGAAACGCGTAAGTCAGTCCCAGTGGGAGCCAGTTCAACATCCGGCGCTTTTTGAATGCAGCCGTGTGTCCGAGCTCAACTTGTGGAAGGCGAGAGATAACGATTGCGATAGCGCCGATCAAAAGCAGAACCGGCAAGAAGGTCATAAAAGATTGATAGAGAGTCATGACTCTACTCCAATTGATAAACAATTCGGGTTTAAGGAACCGCCTGCAAGCTACCGAGTCATGAGGGAGAGTTCAATAGGCAATATGAAATGGATGGTGAGGATTTGATTAGGATCTAAGAGCTTGAAATTTCGACGATTTTTACCTTCGAACCCTGAACCGAAATCGCGCGTTTTCCATTTAAGAGAGCAAGAATTTCGCCCCCCACCAAACGAGCCGCTTCGGCGGTCAAAATCCCCTTCTGAACCAGCTCTTCGGGGTCCGTAAACTTCCCACGGAGAATGGGAAGAAGCTGTGCGACCGTGATCAGATGCTTGAGCGCGATCTTTTCGCGATCCGCAAGAATGCCGACGTAGGTTTTGAGTAAATCTAAAACCTGCGCCTCTTCGGAATTCGGGTGATCTGGACGATTCGATTTCGGAATGTCGACATCTTTTCGGTCCGCGGCTCGGCGAAGGGCTTCGAGGATTTTTTCGCCGCTTGCTTTCATTTCGCCTTTATTGAGTCCGCGAAACGCTGAGAGGTGCTCGATGTCTTTCGGGCGCACGTGCGCGAGATCTAATAGGACCTGATCGTCAGCGACCCACCGACGCGGGAGATTTAACTGGCGAACGCGCTCTTCGCGCCACCGCATGAGCTCCAGAAGAGCAACATACGATTTTCCGTCAATTCGGCCGTTTTTCGCAAGCTTCTGAACCATTCCTTCAGGATCAGGTTGATAAAGTTTTTCGTCTTCCCATTTCGCTGATAACTCGAGCGCCCATTCACGGCGACCGGCTTTCTCTAAACGTGAAAGGAGTTCGTCTGCGGCGTTGACCAAGTACTGAACGTCCGAGTGCGCGTATTCTAAGAGCTGTTTTGGGAGAGGACGCGCGGCCCAATTCGTTCGCGCATGTCCCTTTTTCAAATTCACGCCGAGAAGCGCTTTCATCAAATTCCCAAGCCCGATTCCATCACCCATTCCGCAGAGAGCAGCACCGACTGCCGTATCGAAGGATGGTTTTGCCACGACTCCATAGCTCGTGAACAAACACTCCTGATCGCCCTGAGCAGCGTGCAGAATTTTTAGAATTTTCGGATTTTGAAAAATATCGAGAAGCGGTTTTAAGCCTGGCGCTTGTTTACCGCGAAAAGCCTGAGCATCGATCAGCCAACTCTTTTTCCGTGTTCCGACCTGAATGAGTTCGACGGATGGGAAAAAAGTATTCTCTCGAATGAATTCTGTATCGAAAGAAATGAGATCTTCGTTTTCGAGTTCTTTTGCGAGAGCAGCGATCTCATCGGGACGCGTGAGGGGCTCGGAAAGAGGCTGTTCAGGTGCTTTTTCTACGCTTTTATCTGCCATGGGGACCTAAAGGTTCTACTGCCTTAGGGGTCTACACCAAGGACGGAAGAGACGGCTACTGCCTATTTAGGGAAAATTAGGATGCGTTTTCGTTTTCGTAGCCAGGGTTACGAAGGCGGCATTCTTCCACAGAACGGCAGTTCACCCACCGACGAGTTGGGGGTTGCGAGCTGCGTCCAGGATTGGAACCCGGAGTCACGCGGCCGGGATTCGGTTGATTCGGTAGGCTCGGAGCCGGAGTCGACTGAGGCGCAGGAACTGCAGATGGGCGAGGACGTGGTTGAATCGAAGGTTGTGGCTGCGAAGTCGGCGCTGGGCCGTTTGGCTGCTCCTCAATCGTTCCGCGGCGGCCGCCAATGCGACCTGTCCATGCGCCGACTGGTGCATTATCGAAACCTACGAGAGTAGAGCCAAATTGCATGAACCCATGTTCATGATTTTTTGAACTCTGGCGCGTTCCTGGGTTGAAGTGCACCCAATGAATGATCGCGCCAGCTGGAGAAGCTTCATAGCGCTCTGTTGGAGCATTAGAGGTGATGTAATCACCGCAGACTAATACCTGATCGCCGACTTTTACAGCCGGCATGCTGCCGAATTCCAAATTGTATACGATCTCGAGATCATCTTTTTGGCCTGGGCCAATTTTGATGAAGAAGTGAGAATGGCTATTTTTTAAAAAGGGAGCAACCGAAACGATTCCCGAGACATAACCGCGATCGAGGTATTGATTCTTCGTCGTCGTTTTCCACTTCAAGACCTGAGCGTTATCGACTTTCAGCTCCAGGGCGCCAGACATACAGACTGGGGTCTTTTCATTTGAGAGATACGCTAATGCGGAAACAGGAGCGACCAGAACGACGGATAGGACCAAAACCAAACGATTGATGATACCCACGATAAACCCCCAGAGTTGTGGGGATGGCTTACAGGAGCGAACTCTAAACGGACAATTAGGGTTCTGTTAGGGAAGGAAAAAAATCCAATAAATGCAACGCGTTACAATGATCTTATGCAGCAATTAGTTGCGCACCGCACGGTAACTTCACCTTAAAGACGCGAACGCGAACTTTAATACCCTGACCTGCGAGTGTGAAATCCTCGAGTTTCGGGTTCTCTTTCACTTTCGCCATCGCATAGGTCGCGATCACTTCTGCGGCCTCTTCTTCTTGCTTTCGATATTCTTGGATTTTGAGTTTGGATTTCAGCCAGGCGACACCGTGGTCTTGTATTTCAGGTCGAACCAGCTTTTGAGTGAGAAGCTCTTCAACGTAATCGCCGAACTCTTCGTCTTCCTGCTCGATCTTCTCGCGAAAGGCGTAGACCTCTTTAATCGGGTCGTTTGAGCCTATAGCGATCGCTCGTTCAAGAGCTTCGATTTCCCGCTCATCCGAAAAGGTCTCAATCCACTGAGGTTTTTCAGAGGCTTCGGCAAGAATGATGGCGACAGTTCCAATGCGAGGTGTGGTGGGTTCCATATCTAAGACACTTATCGGTAAGGTCAAATAGTTGACCAAATGACTTAACAATTAGATCTTGCTTAAATTCGGTATGTTACGCAAAGCGTCAGACTATCCAAGACCCTTTCAATCTGAGAAGAAGCCTAAACCTCGATGAAAAAACTCCAAGAATACGTCCTCCTCGATTTCGAAACGACGGGCCTCGATGCCTCGAAAACCGAAATCATCGAAATCGGCGCGATCCGAGTCTCCGGTTTCGAGGAGGTTTCCCGCTTCCACCGCTTAGTGCGTCCCGTAAAGGGGACGATTCCTAAACTCATTTCGGACCTGACCGGAATCACAAACGAAATGGTAGCAGACGCCCCGACTCTGGAAGAGGTCGCTCGCGAGTTCGCGGATTTTTTAGGCGACACTCCGATTGTGGCCCATAACTCGAGCCTCGAACAAAGCTTCCTCGATGAACACGTTTCTCCGAAAGTCGGTGGAGTTTCCTTCACGGTCCACAACTCGATTGATCCGATGGCGCTCTTACTTCCAGACAATGGATCGCACTCGATGGAGAGCCTTCGGAAATGGGCGGGAGTTGATTTCGAAAATGCCCACCGCGCCGATAAGGACTGCATCGATCTACTTAAGATTTTAAAATACGCCCAGGATTGGATGATCCGAGAACGCCCTTGGATGGGAGCACTCGTTTCTGAACTTCTATCGGGCTGGTGGTGGGAGTGGTTTTTCGAAGCGGGCCTCGATTCTCTGGAAGACCATCCGACGGTTTTAGATCTCCTTCGCAGAGAACCTCTTGGAGATTTAAAGGAACTCACTTCTCTTGACGAAGCGAAAGAAGTCCCTGAAAAACTAAAAATCAGCGCTTCTGCCATCGAAACAGCGCTTCACCCGAAAGACCCTTCTCGCCCTTTTGAGTTTCGAAAATCTCAGGCGCAGATGTCCGAGAACATCCGAGTTGCTTTTGAGAAGGGCGAAAAAATCGCAATCGAGGCCCCAACCGGTACCGGAAAGTCGGTCGCCTACCTCATTCCAGGTGTTCTCGCATCAAAGGCAGCAGAATCCCCTCTTGTAGTTTCAACCCACTCGAAAGCGCTTCAAGATCAGCTTTTTGAAAAAGACATCCCGCTTGCGGGCGAACTCCTGAAAGACGAACTCGGCGGAAAACCCATTCGTTCGACGACCGTAAAAGGCCAGGAAAACTACCTCTGCCTGCGAAAACTCCATCAAGAAGTCCTCTTCTCGCCTCCTCCTGAAAACGAAGGCGGAATGCAGGAGCGCTACGCGCTTGCGACGCTAGTCGCGCTCTCAAAGGTAAGCCGAGTCGCAGAACTGGATCGCGTTTCAAATTATATTCGGGGCACGGTCCCTCCGATGGAAGCCCTCATCGAGCGCGTTCGATCCCATTACACGACGACCAAGGGGCCACCGTGTCCGTTTTATAAAAGCTGTCATTTCTTCAATTCGGCTCGAATCGCGCATCAGAGCGATGTGGTCATTGCGAACCATTCGCTCGTCTTCCATTGGCCCGATCACATGCCGAAAATTCGCAACTTGGTTTTCGATGAGGCTCATCACCTCGAAGATCAGATCACCGATGCCTATAGCTTATCGACCACTGAGCTTGATCTCGCACACGCTATTGAACGCCTTTCTTCAAAGACGAAAAACAAGCGCCTCTCGGACGGATCGAAGATTCAAAAAATTATCGACACCCTCACCCTCCCTACGGGAAGTTCAGGTGAAAAGACGATCGGTGAATTTGCAGAAACTCTAGCGGAGCGAATGCGCGAAACTTCGATTTCGATTCAGGCCGCTGTGACGCGAAAACGCTCACGGGACTCAAATGGTTATGAAGAGTCCTTAGATCTCGCGACCCTCGCTCGTGATCCGGTGATGGATAGTTTAAAAAACCTCTCTGATAAGGTCGCTTCATTCGTGGAGTTTTTAAATGCGGCCGTTAAAGCCGTGAACACAGGTCCTTTAAAAACAGACCCCGCTGCTGACCTTCTTCAGCTTCAGGCCTTTAAGTTTTCTGAATTTCAAAACGCTTTAAAAGCGGCGATCGACGGTGAATCGGAAGAGTCGAAAAATCGCCTCCGCTTACTACTTTGGAACCCCCGCGAGAGCCTTTGGAAAGTGCGCGTCCATCCGATCGGGGTGAAAGAACACGGAAAAGAGTTTTTCGCTGATACACGCTCGGTCGTGATGACCTCCGCCACTCTCTCGTCAGGCGCGAATCCTACTTTTGTGACCGACCGGATTGGCGTGGAACTTTCAAAACCCTTCATTTCCTTACCGTCTCCTTATCCGCTGGAGAAGCAGGCGATTGCTTTCTTGCCCTCTGATGTTCCCCAGCCCGGCACTCCAGGCCACCTCGAGCACCTGATCGGATTTACGGAAAGCGTGGCGCGAATCTTAGGTGGGCGAACCCTCTTACTCATGACCGCAAACCATCGCCTAAAAGCCGCCGCGGAAGCACTTCGCGCGAAACTTGAGCCTCACGGAATCCAGGTTTTCGATTCCGTTTCGGATCGCCGAGCGATCGACGCATTTCGATCCACCGAAAAAGCTGTCTTGATCGGATCCGAGCGCTACGGGGAAGGCGTGGATATTCCTGGGCGACAGCTCGCTTGCGTGATCGTTGAAAAAATCAATGAAGCCATGACTCGCGGGCCGCTTGCTGAAGCGAGGAAAGCGCGCACGCGGTTTGGATTATTTGATTACGACTTTCCTCTCCGCATGATGTGGCTCAAACAACGCGTAGGTCGGCTCATTCGCTCGCCGACCGACCGAGGCGTCGTCGTCGTTTTTGATCCACGTTTTCATTCTTGGAGCGCGCCCTCACAAGGAAACGTAGTCGCGGCGCTTGCTCCGATGCCCGTACGGGGCGGAACGCGCGACGACATCCTCATGCAAATTGAGGGGCTCGGAATCTAAGCGCGCGCAACTGCGGGAGCCTTTGGAGCCCCCTTTGTTTCACGTTTGGCGAATCCGTTTATTACCGGACTAATTCAATTCGTTTCATAGAAATGGCCCTTCTAGCCTTTGAATCAGCCGTGAAATCGTTTCGAAATTATCTGGACTAAATTAGTCGGGTATTATTTACATTGCGCGGCGCGTAAACACATTATACATACCGCGTCGAAGTTTAATTCCTCTGTTCTCTGCTTTTAACCTGTCGAAAGGATTTCCTGTGTCTTTTACAAAGTTGTCGCTAAAGAAAAATCTAGTCCTCGCGCTGTTCGCCGGATTGAGCCTCACGCTCGTCGCGAGCGCCGCGGAAAAATATAACTGCGTCGAGAGCATCGACATTGCGAAGTCGAAGGGTCAGACCTTCCTCTCGCTCATGCAGAAAAAAGTATATCCAGCGATGGATAAAGTGGATGCGATGCGCCCACGTATCACAAATAACGTGAAGGCTCTCGAAGCCGGCCAGTGCGTCGGTGTGAAACTCGACGCGAACAACTTCACCTGGCACGTGAACTTCCCTAAAGGGAATGAAATGGGCGGACGAAGCTTCGGTTACAGCCCGGGCGGAAAAGTATCCGATCCATCGGACGCGGAGTACCTCACGGAACTTCAAGAACTCATCGAGACTACTTCCGCTGCTGAGCTTTCGAACTTCTTCGAAACTCTGATTCAGATCATCGGAAACAACGATGCTTCTGGATTAAAAGGACTCTCCCAAAAAGCTCAAATCGTAGCGACGGATTTCGTTGCGGTGTACATCGCCGAACAGCGCCGTCACTTGATTGGAAATCTCGGCTCTTCCTTCCGCTGGGATGATGCTCTTTTACAAGTCACGCTTCTTGCTGGATTCCACGCGGGACAACCGGACGATTACTACATGTTCTACGAAGGAAAATTCACGAACAAAGCGTACGACCCGTATAAGAAGACCTATAAACGCCCACAACTGCGTAACGGCTTGAAAACCGTTCCAATGGGCCTCATCCAGTACTGGCAGTTCACGCCAAACCCACCGAACACTCGAAGCGGTATCAACATCACCCGTTCTGACTTCACTAAAATGGGTACTGCGATCACCAATTTCGAGCGCACGGAAGGTTCTGGAAAAAAAGAACTCGAAGCTCTTGAAAAACTCATCAAGAAGCCTGGCTCGAAGAACATCCTTCAAGCTCTCTCGGATTACTTCATTAACTTGAATACTCCAGCCGCTCTGAACGGAAATTCCGATAAAATCGCGAAAGCGGTTGCGGAACTCCTCGCAGACGTAGCGAAAGATGCTGCGGACATTAACGCAAGCCTCCTTCACTAAGATCGGCCCTGCGCTCGGGTTCCGAGCTTAGGAATAGAAATTTAGACCCCCTGTTTGGTAGGCGATGAGCCGAATCAAACAGGGGGTCTTAGCTTTTGGGTTCTCGCATTTTTCGTCAAATTTCTGCGAGTGGCATTGATGACACTCTTTAGCTAGAGAGGAAAACCGCCGTATAATAAGCAGATGAGCAATGCGCAGGGGTTGTTGAAAAGAGGCATTTACGAATTTGATGACCCATCCGGTACCATCCTGGCCGCACGCGTTCCCCACAGCGGAACTGCGGATCTCTTCGATAAAACTCGAATCATTGTATCCCCAGCTCAAAACGCGATCTTCGTCTATAACGGAAATATTGCTGACGTACTTCCGCCTGGAAACCACGAAGTACGAACCGAAAACACACCGATCCTCACGCGAATCGCGAATTGGCGATTTGGTTTCGAATCCCCGCTTCGCGCTGAAATCTGGTTTATCGCAAAACAAGCTTTCAGTGGACGACGCTGGGGAACTGCGACTCCGATCCTAGCGAATATTCCGACCGTGGGGT
>CAYOJT010000138.1:5025-8311 GCA_964404365.1 uncultured Bacteriovoracaceae bacterium | reverse complement strand
TAGGAGCTTGGATTTTTTCGATTTCGGCAGACGATAGTTTTTTACCTTCCGCCGCGAGTTGTTCCACCTTCACTTGCGAGAGGACGTTTGCTGCTTGTTCTCCGCCCATAACGGAAATTTTTGCGTTTGGCCACATCCACATAAAACGAGGTTGATAAGCGCGTCCGCACATTCCGTAATTTCCAGCACCGAAACTTCCGCCGACGACGACGGTGAATTTTGGAACCGATGCATTGGAGACTGCAGTTACGAGTTTTGCGCCGTCTTTAGCGATTCCGCCGGTTTCGTATTTCTTTCCAACCATGAATCCCGTGATGTTTTGGAGGAAGAGGAGCGGAATTTTTCTTTGATTACAGAGTTCAATGAAATGAGCGCCCTTCAAAGCGCTTTCCGAAAATAGGATCCCGTTGTTCGCTACGATTCCGATCGGGAAACCATGAACATGAGCAAACCCCGTGACAAGCGAAGTCCCGTAGAGCGCTTTAAACTCGTGGAAGCGTGAACCATCGACTAAACGCGCGATGATTTCGCGGATATCGAAAGGCTTCTTCAAATCGGTTGGGAGAACTCCCGCGATTTCTTTGATATCGTAAAGCGGCTCTTCAGGCGCCATGCGCTCAATCGGAGTGGGAGCTGGGCGATTGAGATTTGCTAAAATATCACGCGCGATTTCAATCGCATGTTCATCATTCTCAGCGAGGTGGTCCGTCACGCCGCTCGTGCGAGAGTGGACGTCGCCGCCCCCGAGCTCTTCCGCTGTCACGATTTCGCCCGTAGCAGCTTTCACAAGAGGAGGGCCGCCCAAGAAAATTGTTCCCTGGTTCTTCACGATAATCGATTCGTCGCTCATCGCTGGAACGTAGGCACCGCCTGCGGTGCAAGAACCCATTACGACCGCAATTTGAGGACAGCCTGCAGCTGAGAGGTTCGCTTGATTATAGAAAATACGACCGAAGTGTTCGCGGTCAGGGAAAACTTCACTTTGCATGGGGAGGAACGCTCCTCCCGAATCCACCATGTAAACGCAAGGGAGCTTGTTTTCACGCGCGATCTCTTGAGCACGAAGGTGCTTCTTCACGGTCATGGGGAAGTAGGTCCCACCTTTGACGGTCGCGTCGTTCGCGATGACGACGACTTCGCGTCCGTGGACAACGCCGATTCCTGCAACCATGCCAGCGCCTGGTGCTTGTCCTTCGTACATTCCTTCAGCCGCGAGCGCTCCGATTTCAAGAAACGAGGACCCTGGATCTAGAAGTTTCATCACGCGGTCACGGGCGAAGAGTTTACCTCGCTTTTCATGACGCGCTCGCGCCTCCGCACCGCCCCCCTCACGCGCCTTTGCGAGTCGCTCTTCGAGAGCTTTCGAAAGTGCGGTGTGATGAGCGTAGTTTTCCTTGAACTCAGGAGAGCTTGTTTGGATAGTGGACTTCAGGATGGGCATGTTCCTCATTCGATGTTATTTTCGAGTAAAATTCAAGGATTGAAGGGCTTAATATGGCGAGTCAATTTGCAGCAAATTACCAAACCCTAAAGACCGATCTCGATTCGCGCGGGGTCTTCACTATTCGCCTGAATCGCCCCGACATCCGAAACGCTTTTAACGAAACCCTGATTTCTGAACTCCACGACGCTTTCGCAAACAAAGCCCACGCGTCTGAGGTTCGATTAGTCGTTTTCCGAGGTGAAGGTCCGGTTTTCTCCGCCGGTGGTGATCTGAACTGGATGAAGAAATCGATCGAGCTCTCGTTTGAGGGGAACTTGAAGGACACGCGCGAACTCTGCGCGATGTTTGTTGCGATGAACGAGTGTCCAAAGCCTGTCGTCGGACTTGTTCACGGCGCTGCGATCGGAGGCGGAGTGGGTCTCACTTCCATTTGTGACATCGTGATTGCGACAGAGGAGACCCAGTTTTCATTGTCGGAAGTTCGTTTGGGTCTCGTGCCCGCTTGTATCGGACCCTTTGTGATTTCAAAAATCGGCGCCTCACATGCTCGCGCACTTTTCATGAGTGCGGAGCGATTCCTTGCTCCTCATGCACGAGAAATTGGACTGGTTCATACTGTGGTGAAGGATCTTGCGGCCGGCGAAAAAGAATTAGAGCGCGTTACACAGAACATGCTCCAGTGCGGACCGAATGCGATGGCTGCAGCAAAACGCCTTGTCCTCGACCTCTCATGGACTGAGAGACGTGCGAAAATTGGTGATCCGATGGAATACGTCGCTCGGATGCTCGCAGAACTTCGTGTGACTCCGGAAGGACAAGAAGGTTTGAAAGCATTTTTAGATAAGCGAAAGCCAAGCTGGATCAAGTCATGAAAAAAAATCATCCAAAACTTCTGGTCGCAAACCGCTCTGAAATCGCGTGCCGTGTTTTTCAAACCGCGCGTGAAATGGGAATTCCGACCGTCGCGATCTACGCCCCGGGCGACGAAGAAGCGCGCCACCTCACTTACGCCGATGAAATTTACGAGGTGAAATCGTATCTGGACGTAGAGTCCGTCGTGAATGTAGCAGTGAAATCAGGCGCGACGATGGTTCACCCGGGCTACGGATTTTTATCCGAACGTCCTGTTTTCGCTCGCGCCGTTGAAAAAGCGGGAATCACTTTCGTAGGACCGACCCCAGAAACCATGGAGTCGATGGGCGGAAAGATCGACGCGAAGGAAATCGCAACGCGCGCGAAAGTTCCGACCCTCCCTTGGGCAAAAGTAAAAGCCGGAGAAAACCTAAAAGAGATCGCAAAAAAAATCGGCTTTCCAATGTTACTCAAAGCGGCAGCTGGCGGTGGCGGTAAAGGAATGCGCCGAGTGGATCGCGTCGAGGATGTCGAGACTGCGGCCGAGAGTGCGTCTGCCGAAGCGATCGCCTCTTTCGGTGATGGAACACTTTTTGTGGAACGCCTCTGTATCGAACCTCGCCACATCGAAATTCAGGTTTTTGGAGACGGAAAAGGCGGCGGAGTTCATCTCTTTGAGCGCGAGTGTTCACTTCAACGCCGCCACCAAAAAGTCTGGGAAGAGGCGACTGCACCAAACTTGCCACTAAAAACCCGTGAAGGACTCCTGACTGCTGCGATGAATTTAGTGCGCGAAGTGAAGTACCGCTCGGCTGGAACATTAGAATTCTTAGTCGAAAAAAGCGGAGATTTTTTCTTCCTCGAAATGAATACGCGCCTTCAAGTTGAGCATCCGGTCACGGAACAAGTGACAGGAATCGATTTGGTTCGTGCACAGCTCGAACTTGCTTTGGATCCTTCCCGCTGTCCAATCCCTCAGGTCGCCGAACC